>CATLGN010000137.1 GCA_949935685.1 uncultured Lachnospiraceae bacterium
TGTCATTATGGAATACATGGGAAGAATCCAACTCCTGCTTAAAAACCCGATCAGCAGATACAATACCAGATTATACATCATCACAAATGTGCCAACCGTTATGCCGATTTTTTTTGCAAAGATAACGGCCATAACCTCTATCCCGTCGATCGCTCCGCCAAACCGGATCGTCAGCCCGCTTCCAACCCCCGAAATCAATCCGCCAAAGACACTGCACAGCAGCAGATCCGTCCCCGCAATCGGAGAGCTGAGCGCAACATCCACAGGCAGTACATTGGTGATCAGAAACGCACCCAGTGAATAAAAACAGACCGCATAGACGGAATATATGGTAAACAGCGCGCCCTGTTTCTGAAACCCGAAAATAAAAAGCGGCAGATTCAGCAAAATCAGAAATACCGACAGGTTCAGATAGTCCGGCGTAATCTGACAGAGCATCATCGAAGTGCCCGAAACGCCGCTGTCATACAGGCTCATCGGGGACAGAAAAACCGTCACCCCAAAAGCGTTGATCAGCCCTGCCACCGCCAACATCAAAAAATGAACGCCTTTTGCACCCTTAAAAAATTGTTTCAAATAACCCCTCCCTTTTCTGTTCGTTTCCGTTTTACGATATACCCGATTCCGACCATATCAGCCAACAGCCATCCCGCAGGAATTGCCCACCAGATCCCCCGGACGCCGATAACCGGCAGCGGCGCAAGACAATACGCCAGCAATACCCGCGTCCCAAGTGAAATTACTGTGAGAATCAGCGACATCTCCGGCCGGTTAATGCCGCGATAATAGCCATACAATAAAAACAATATGCCGATTCCGCAATAAAATGCCCCTTCAATCCGCAGATAGGACGCTCCCGTACCGATAATTCCCGCGGAAGGATTTTTGACAAAGAGCATAATCAGCGGCTTTGCGCAGACAAACACAATCACAGAAATCATGATGCAAAACAGCATGGAAATCCGCACCGCCTCTTTCATCCCCTGCCGCACCCGGTCTTTTTTCCCCGCGCCATAATTCTGGGATATAAAAAGCGAAAACGCATTGCCGAACTCCTGCGCCGGCATATATGCCAGCGTGTCGATCTTTACGCCGGCTGCAAACGCCGCCATCACCACAGCGCCAAAGCTGTTTACCAATCCCTGCACCATCAGAATACCAAAATTCATAACGGACTGCTGTACGGAAGCCGTCAGGGAAAAGTGAAGCACTTCCAGCACGGCGCCCCCGGAAAACCGCAGCGCCGAACGCACCGGGCGCAGCCCCGGCTCCCGAAACCAGGTATACAACGCGATCCCCACACCGGAAACGGCCTGTGATATAACCGTGGCCAGCGCTGCGCCCCGGACGCCCCATCCATATTCCGCTACAAACAGCAGATCAAGCCCCACATTCAGCAATGCCGTGCTGCCGAGAAAACAAAGCGGCACGACCGAATTGCCCACGGCCCGCAGCAGATAGGCAAAATAATTGTAGAGAAATACAAAAAACAGCCCCATATACACCGTTCCCGTATATTCCTCCATCATCGGCATCAGTCCGTCCGGAATCTGTAAAAGGCGAAGGATTCCCTGCGAAAAACAGACAACCGCCCCATTCAGCAGTACGGCCGTTCCTCCGATCAGACAAAAGGCAATACACATACTGTTCTGCATTCTGTCCATATCTTTCTTTCCGAAGTAATACGAAAATGCAGCCCCGCTTCCCATACAAAGTCCGATAATCACAGAGGTCAGAAACGTCATCAGCGTATACGCGGAGCCTACCGCAGCCAGCGCCTCCTCCCCAAGTACGCGGCCTACAATCAGCGTGTCCGCAATATTATAAACCTGCTGCAGCATATTGCCCAAAATCATCGGGCCGGCAAAAAGCAGCAGCGCTTTGGCTACATTTCCTTCCGTCAGATTCCGTTTCATCCCTGTCTCCCCATTCAAACCGTCTTTTCCCATACTATACCAGATTCCGTCCAAAAGCTCAATTGAAAAAGGGATACTATAAAATCAGGGCGGCGCCCGTTTTACGGACGCCGCCCACGCGGAAACAAAACGCTATTTTATCGTAATATTGTTTTTGGGAACCGCATAAGAATCCCCGATCACACCGCCCAGAGAATCCACATAGGAGATCAGACCTTCCGCGTCGATCACGCCGGTGTCAATCACTTCCTCTGCCTGCGTAAATACATAATAGGTATCGCCGCCGTCCGCCATAAAATTATTGACTGCGATATAGTAGCTGTCTGTCAGGCTGAACGCCCTGTCGCCTACCGTTTCGATCGTTACCCGGCTGCCCGGCGCTGCGGGCGCATAGTAGGTCGAATCGGGGTACTGCATACCATTTACATAAGGAACGGTCGTATCAACCGTAAACACGATGCCCGATACCTGCGGGAATCCGCCCAAAGCCGAAGGCGCTGCGCTGCAGGATGCTTCCAGCGCTTCCAGAAGCTGCGCGCCTGTCACCCTGACAATGCTGATCGAATTGCCGAACGGGAATACCGTATACAGTGTATTCATGCTGATCGGACCTGCCGGGATGCTGGCACGGACGCCGCCGCCGTTCTGAATCGCACCGTCCACAGTCACTTCGCTTCCCATATACTGCTGCGCCGCATACCGATATGCGTCAGCCGCAAAATCTCCCAGATTGGTTTCCTGCGTCCGCACACCCGGTTCCCGCTCGCCGTTCAGATCAACCGTTGCGGTTGCAAACAGTCCCGCATAAGCAGCATCCACAATATCCTGATGCGCCGTGACAAATCCGTCCACAGCGGCGTCATGGCCGCCTTTGTATCCCGCAGCCTTTACGAGAGAAGCCTTTTCCTCTTTACTGTTTTTGTCAATTTCCACCACACCGATATTGGAGAGATAAGAACCTGTGCTTGTAATCAGCGTATCATTGACAAGCAGACCGCCGTCCAGTTCCGTATGACTGTGACCGTCGATAAACAAATCGATTCCCGTCGTATTGGCCGCCACATCGACCGAACGTCTTCCCAGACTCTCATCGTCCACGCCCAGATGTCCAAGACAGATGATATAATCGCAGCCTGCCTCCTTTAAGGCGTCGATCTGCTCCTGCGCGCATGCATACAGTTCCTGTCCGTCCAGAATCCGAATATCCCTGACATTTTTCGGGCTTGCCTTTGTCTGTGCTTCCGCCGTATCCAGCCCAAACACACCCACTTTCATGCCCTGAAAATCAAAGATTTTATGCGCTTCGAAATACGGTTCCTCCGAATCCCTGTGCAGAATATTGGCATCCAGAATCGGGAAGTCCGCCAGCGCCGCCATAATCTGCAGCTCATCGAAGCCATAGTCAAATTCATGATTGCCCAGAGAAACCGCATCGTATCCCGCAGCATTCATAAACAAAACTGCCGAACCGCCGTCAAAATAGCTTACCAGCGTCGACCCCTGTGAAAAATCTCCCGCATCCAGAAGCAGCACATCGGCGCCCCTGGACTCATAATAATTTTTGAGGCTTACCACCGCCGATATGCCGAGCTGTTCTCCCTCGACGGCATTGTAATGTCCGTGCATATCATTCGTATGCACCACAACCAGTTCGCCCTCCATCGGCCTCTCTGCGGCCTTTGCCGTGCTTACCGAAGCCCCGGTAAAACCCGTCCCAAAGAACACGGCAGCCGCCATTGTGACTGCCAGCAGTCGTTTCAACACCTTACCCATAAGACCCTCCTTTTCTTTTGTCAGACCGTTCTTCCTGTTACCATTTTATCTTACGTTCCCGGCGCAGACGTGTCAAGAAATTTCACAGTACAATCCACCCCAAAACGCCGGCAATCGAACTCGCCAGAATGATCGCAATGCAAACCGGCGCCAGATATTTCAGAAAGAAACAATACATTTTTTTCCGCCGGAATTCCGAAGACAGTTCCACCTCTTTTACAATCCGTCCGATGCCTGCAACCCGCACAATCAAAATACAGGTGCAAAAAGCGGCAATCGGCATCATAATCGAATTGGTCAGGAAATCAAAAAAATCAAGCGGCGTCATACCGAGCGGCTGTACAAAATCGAGCACACTGAACCCGAGCGCCGACAGCGAGCCAAACACTGCGATAACAGCTCCCATTAACGCGCACGCTTTTCCCCGGCCCCAGCCCAGTTGGTCCTCAAAAGTGGAAACGCCGGACTCCGCCAGAGAAACCGCGCTCGTCAGCGCGGCAAGAAAGACGAGCAGGAAAAACAAAATGCCCGCCGCAGTCCCCAGACCCATACTGTCAAAAACCTTGGGCAGCGTAATAAACATCAGCGACGGCCCCGCCTGCAGGCTTTCCGGCTCGCCGCCCGAAAACGCAAACACGGCCGGAATGACCATCAGCCCCGCCAGCAGGGCAATACCTGTGTCAAACACCTCGATCTGCACCGTCGATTTCTCAATATCAACTTCCTGTTTCATATAGGAACCGAATGTATAGAGGATTCCCATGGCAATGGAAAGCGAATAAAACATCTGCCCCATCGCCGCCACAACAGTCATCCACGAGAAATTTTCAAAATTGGGAATCAGGAAATATTTCACGCCCGCCATCGCGCCCGGCCTGCTCATGGAATAGATGGCGACGACAACCGCCAGAATAACCAGAAGCGGCATCATCACCTTGGAAATCAGCTCCACGCCGCGTTTTACGCCGGCAATAATAACAAATACCACAACCGCGCTGAAAATGAGAAACCACAGTTCCACATCCGCCCCGGTGGAAATAAACCCGGTAAAATAATCGTCTGCGGCCACAAGGCTTGCATGTTCCCGCAGATACTCAAACAGATATTTTAAAACCCATCCGCCGATCACACTGTAATAAGGTACGATCAGCATCGGAATCACCGCGTTGATCCAGCCGCCAAACCCAAAAGGCAGGCTCTTTCCAAACGCATGAAACGCACCGACCGGGCTTTTCTTCGTCATACGTCCCAGTGCCGTCTCGGACACAATCAGCGTATACCCGAACGTCAGCATAAGAATCAGATACACCAGCAGAAAGATGCCGCCGCCATATTTTGCCGCCAGATACGGAAAACGCCAGATATTGCCCAATCCCACCGCGGAACCGGCGACGGCCAGAACATACCCGATCTTTCCGGAAAAGCTGCTCCGGGAATCCGCCGGATTCTGTGCGCTGGCTACTCGTTTGTTATTCATTGTCCCTCTCCTTATTGTACATCTGTAACATTATCAATTCTTTTTGCATTCCATATCAGTATAGCACAGTCTTTCCCATAAAAAAACCCCACAAACAAATACGCCGCACGACAAACGCATGATTGAACAGACTGTGAACATTTACAGACCGAACAGGACAGAAACGGAAAAGTAGTGACAGGATCATGGTATTCCGAAAGAGGCGTACATTCCGTCGATGCACCGGGCTGCGGGCATAAGCGGTTCTAAGCGTTGCGGCAGCAGATGCAGGCGGGCGTGCAATCAGCCTCTATGCGCCGTCCGGGCGCAAGTCGGCCTTTTCCGGACGTCCGTGTCCGGAAATTGCAGGCTGTGGCGCACCGCCAAGAACCGCTAATACCCTTCGCAAGACGCACCGACG
>CATLGN010000138.1 GCA_949935685.1 uncultured Lachnospiraceae bacterium
GTTGTTACTCATATTTACAGCACTGTCTTACATAGACAACCATAAAAAGAAATAAGCATCCCGCCCTGACAAAGTTGGATGCTTATTTTTTATTGAACATTTAACTGAGGGCACATCGGAACTCGTGTCCGATCACCTTTCTAAGTAGATTATACATGAGAGCCGCCTGTTTTGCAAGCGGCTCTTTTTACAACGAATCACCTTCATAAGAACGCATTGTAACCAACTGTAACCATTGTCTTCAACTGTCTAAAATACACTTTATCCTCTAAAGCATATTATAATTGAACGCTGCATTCTTCCATGCTACAATCAACTTGTACGATCGAAAAGAAAGCAGGATGCGGTTTTCCGATGGGTGCCCTCTAGTCTTTACGAAAGAGGGTGGTGCTTATGAACACAATGGAAGTTCTTACATTGTTGTTACTCATATTTACAGCACTGTCTTACATAGACAACCATAAAAAGAAATAAGCATCCAACACTGCCCAAAGTTTAGGATGCTTATTTCTTTATTAAGCTAATAACTGAGGGCACATCGGAAGATCAATTCCGATCGCCTTTCTAACTAGATTATACATGAGAGCCGCCTGTTTTGCAAGCGGCTCTTCATACAACAAATCACCTTCAAAAAACGCATTGTAACCAACTGTAACCATTGTCTTCAAATTTGCAAACACAAAAAAAGAACGGAAACGCTGATAAATTCAACGTTTCCGCTTCTCTCACAAGAGCACGAGACGGGATTCGAACCCGCGACCCTCGCCTTGGCAAGGCGATACTCCACCACTGAGCCACTCGTGCATATAGTATAACAATTCCTCTTACTGCTTTAAAATATTAACACATAGTATTTAAAAAGTCAACCAATAATTTCAGAACATTTCCTTTAAGATGATTGGTAAAGCTTTTCCTTTTACTCCAATGTAAGGCATAATAAAAAAAGTAAACATATATTTGCAAGAAAGGAGACCACCGAGATGAAAATCAAAAAATTTTTATTGGTAACAGCGTCGGTCCTTGTATTGGGCAACAGTATGACTGCGTTTGCGGCGCCTGAAATAATGGCGGACGGCACGCTATTCGACGCAGAATATTACGCACAGGCCAATCCTGACGTGGCGACAGTGTATGGCACAGATAAAAATGCGCTGTTTCAGCATTATACAATGTTTGGAAAATCCGAGGGAAGAACGGCCTGCGCGGATGCAACGCCGCAAATGCCATCCGACAAGTCTTATCAGGCAGATTGGGATTTAGACGGAATCGCATCATCATATGAATTCGCAGTCGGCGTTGATGACGAGGAATCCTACCGTGAGCAGCCTGTGATCATTGTCTCCGCCGAAGCTGTTCAGGCAGATTTGGATTCCATTATCGAAATGGAAAGAAGAGATATTCTGAAAAAGCAATTAAGCAGTCCTTACTATTACTATCAATAGCATCGGCGCAATGCAAAAACAGGGAAGCCATTCATTTCGTTGGCTTCCCTTACATAAAAATACAGCGGGTGATGGGAATCGAACCCACGTATCCAGCTTGGAAGGCTGGTGTTCTACCATTGAACTACACCCGCATAGTACGTGCTGACACCTAAGCATCGTATCAGCACGCTATTTATCATAACAGACAAAGCCGCAAAAGTCAACCTTTGACCTGTATTTTTATAATCCCCTCCAATACTTCCCGGGGAATCACAAATTCCACACAGCCCATATACATTGGTGCCACATCTCCCTCATTGAACGCAATGACAATATTGCCATCCCGATTGATATAAAAGGAGGTTTCGTCCGTGATCTGGCGGAAATTCCACTCCTCCACATCTTCATTTTCCAACCAATATATTTTATTCTCATCCGCCGCCATCTGTTCCCGCATCTGAGCCTTAATATTTTCACTGATGGGCGTGATATAGTCCGCGCCCTCTGCAAACAAATCCTTCAGCGCGACACGCTCTCCGGTCTGCAGGTCGATCGTATAAAAATAATCCCATTCCGCCCCGCTGCCGGCTCCCTGATAGCAAATTAATTTCAGGGTAAAATATGCGTCTCCCGAACGGATGACTTCATGTTTTACAATAATATCCTGGTATCCTTCCTGCATCTTCAGATTTTCCTCAAACTCTGCAATCAACTGCCCCGTTATTGCCTCAATCTCCTGATTGATCTCCTCCGCGGTTTTCTGCAGTCTTTCCTGTTTTGCCTCGTCGGCGGCCTCTGTCGTTTGGGACGTATCGGACGTATTCTCCGTTATCAGTCCCGGCACTTCCACATCGGCCCTGTGTCTCTCATCCTCATACTGATAATCGCGGAATGTCACCGCCTCTACCAGCCTGCCGACGACAGGAATGCCGCTCATTGCATATGCCACGCCGGCCGACGTATTGGGCAGGATAACAAAAACTGCCGCCGCTGCCGCTGCGCTTTTGAGCGCCAGCATCAGATTTCTCTGTCTCCTTGCTTCCCGTTTTCCTTGCGCTATTTTCTTTTTCATATTCTCTCTCTCCTCATCGGGCATGGACACACTTTCGTATGCTTCCCGTAATTTGTTAAATTCTTCCCGTTTCATACCGGTTCCCCCTTTCCATCAGCCTTCCATCTCCAGACGAAGCTTTTTAACGCCGCGATACAGACGGCTTTTGACCGTGTTAACATTTTCCTGCAGGATTTCCGCGATCTCTTCCAGTTTCAATTCCTCAAAGTATCGCAGCTCTATCACCGCCTTATCCTTCGGGGTAAGTGCGTCCAAAGCCCTCCGCAGATCCACATTTTCATATTGATCTTCATATCCTGTCTCTGCCGCTTCCTCTATGGAGACGCAGTTTCCCCGCTCTCTGCGGACAAAACGGAAAATCTCATTCATCATGATCCTGTAAATCCATGTTGACGCATACGCCTCCTGTTTCAGTCCGCCGCTTCCCCGTATTGCTTTATAAGCCCCGTTTTGCACAATATCCCCGGCATCCGCTTCATTATGCACAAAGCTCATTGCCAGTCGAAAGTAACGGTTATATTCTGACAGCAAAACCTGCTCCACACATGTTTCTTTCGAAAATTTTTCTCTCCTCATGCAACAATGCCCTGCCTCCTTTTTCCTTTTCTGATGATTAGACCCCTGCCATCCGAAAAAAGTTTCAGCTCTTTTCAAAAATCTGTTATGATTAGCATAACCACTTTTGTTATGGAAATCCAGAGGAGGATTGCAATGGAAGAAAAACGAGTCAGAATCTGTGATATAGCCCGGGAGCTTGGTCTGAGCAGCGCAACCGTATCCAATGTACTGCATGGCAAGACAAACAAGGTGTCTGACCGGACCGTTCGGCGGGTACAGTCGCTTTTGGAGGAACGGCAGTATATTCCCAGTATGGCCGGAATTCTGCTGGCCCGAAACGACTCTCATATCATAGGCGTTATCGTAAACGACCATGAAAAATATGAAACCCATACGCTGGAAGATGTTTTTATCTCCGCCTCCCTGAACTGCCTTTCCACCGAAATCGAAAAAAACGGGCGGTTTATGATGATCAAAAAAACCCGCGATATGGAAGAAATCATAAAATTTGCATCGATGTGGAATCTGGACGGCCTCGTGCTGATGGGATTTGGCGAGCAGGACTATACCAGCCTGCGCAGCCATATGCGCATTCCCTTCGTCGTATATGACGGTTATTGCAAAAATGCCGAACGCATTTACAATATTACCATCGATAATTTTGACGGCGGTTTTCAGGTCGGTAGGTATTTCCGCCAGTGCGGTCATAAGCACGCTCTGTGCATTGCCGATAATCAACGCTGCATGGATAAGGACCGCTATGACGGGTTCTGCGCCGGCTTTGGCCGGAATGCCGCCGATTTTATGTTGATTCCCATGCAAAAGGTACGGCGCAGGCAGTTTTATCTGGAAAATCTCCAACGCCTGCGCAGTGTTACGGCCGTCTTTGCCGTCTCGGATTATTACGCCATCGACCTCATTCATTTTCTGCTTGCACAGGGAATCGCTGTGCCCGGCGATATGGCCGTGGCAGGCTTTGACGATACGCCCATGTGTGAAATGGTGTCTCCCACCCTGACTTCCGTCCGACAGGATTTGTCCCTGCGGGCAAAAATCGCACTGGAAAAGCTGCAGGCGCTGAAAGCGCGTCAGGAAACAGAAACGACCATTATGCTTCCCGTCCGGCTTATCGAACGATCCAGCACCAAATTGTGAATTCTGCATAAATTTGTCTCTTCATTTTTGTAAGAGGTTATGCGTTTAACTTTTGAAGTTATCTTCTTTCGGCTGTACAATAGCAGTAATCCCCGGTGCCATTACACAGCGCCATCATATGGGATCACAATCACCCGAAGGAGAAACGCAATGAAAAACGAAAACCGTTTTTTTCAATCCGTTTGTACGCTGGCTGTTCCCGTCGCTTTGCAGTTTATGTTACAGGCTTCTTTCAGCATTATTGACCAGATCATGATCGGCCAGCTTGGCAGCGTCAGTGTAGCCGGTCTGGGACTGGCAGCAAAATTTTCTTCCGTCTTTTCCTTTCTTGTCTCCGCCATCGGAGCCGTAGCGGGGGTCATGCTCTCACAGTATATGGGGCAGAACAACAGACCGGCGCTGCGCAGAAGTTTTTTTCTGAATCTACAGGTGTCGCTTGCTCTGGCAGGCGTCTTTACAATGCTTTGTCTGTTTTTTCCCCGACAGATCATGCGCCTTTATACATCCGATCCCCTGCCTGCAGAAGCGGCGGCTTCCTATCTGTTTCTGATTGCCGGCACATTTTTTCCGATCGCCGGCGCCACGTTACTGGCCACGCTGTTTCGGTGTATGAACAAGGCCGCTTTGCCTCTGTATGCCAGTATCTTTGCCGCCCTCCTGAACACCGCCCTGAACTATATGCTGATATTTGGGAAATGGGGCCTGCCCGCGCTGGGGACATCCGGCGCCGCGCTGGCCACTCTGTTTTCACAGGCCGCCAATTTTCTGATTATGCTTGCACTGTTCCATAAGTGCCCGGCGGTCCTGGCGCACCCTGCCGGAGATTCGCCTTCCGCGGCCGACGCCCCGGAGACTGTCACCCGCAGGCAGTATGCCGCTATTTTGCTTCCGGTCCTGATCTGTGAATTCATGTGGAATCTGGGAGAAAATGTATATGTGGCAATTTATGGGCATCTGGGCACGGATGCCTGCGCCGCCATGACACTGATCAATCCGGTGCAGGGACTGATGATCGGCGCGCTGTGCGGTCTGTCGCAGGCTTCCGGTATTCTGATCGGCCGGAAACTGGGAAGCGGCGCTTATGACGAGGCATATCGGGATTCCAAACGGCTGCTGTATTACGGTCTGATCGCCTCCCTGCCCTTTTGCATCCTGATCGTACTGACACGGACATATTATGTCAGTATCTATCAGGTATCGGAAACTGTGCGGATGCTGACCACACAAATTCTGATCGCTTACGCCGTGATCTCTCCTTTTAAAATCCAGAATATGATTCTGGGCGGCGGCATTGTCCGCAGCGGCGGAAAGACCCGCTATATTATGATTATCGATCTGATCGGCAC
>CATLGN010000139.1 GCA_949935685.1 uncultured Lachnospiraceae bacterium
GACGACGGAATCCGTTGTGGCGAATATCAAAGAGGAAACACCCGCAATGCCCGCAGGCGGCGGCATGGGCGGCATGATGTAAACGTTTCGCGCAGCGATACCGTGAAAGAAAAAATACTCCGTATCCGGCTATGCCGGCGTGCGGAGTATTTTGTGCTTCAAGAATCAACCCGACCGAAGTTTACTTGAAATGCGTCGTAACCTTTGCTAAAATATACGCATGGGCGCCGGGGCGATGTATCGGCCTGTGCGACAGAAAAACGCCGGAGAAACCGTAGGGGGAAACGAAAAACATCGATACGGAGGTATATGATGAAAAAAAAGTTAATAACAGGCTTTATACTGACAGCCGCGTTATCTGCAGGTATTTCTCTTACCGCCTTTGCGGAGCAGCAGAGAAAGCTCCCGCTGATAGAGCGTAAGACCGCAGAGGAAACCGTAGGCAGCCGGACAGATAAGGCGGAGACGGATGAAGACGTATGCCGCAATACGGTCTTTACAACCTCGAATCAGATGCAGCAGATGATGGGAACATCGGATTCTTCCTGGTCGGTGCTGTATTTGCCGGAAGTGGAGCGCAGTTATTGGAATTTTTGCGCGGACGGGGAATGGGATGAGCGGGAGCTGCCGATGAATCTTGTCAGCAATGCTTACCGTAATTTGGAAATGTTTCTTGATAACGGATACCTGCTTGACTATCAGGAGCTGGCCGATTATGCGGCCGACTATCTGGAGAGAAAGGGTGAGGCGGACACTTACTATCAGATACTGACAGACTGCCTGAAAAATCCCTACCTGTTAAATAAACCGGAGGCGGATGTCACCGATTACACATATAATGGAAGAGATTATTCCGCGGTATTTGATCCGGACTATTATTATGATACCAACCCGGAACTGCAGACGTCCATCGGTTTCAATCCGCCGGAACTGCTGCGTCATTTTGTGGAAAAGGGTATTATGGAAGGGCGCAGGGGAAATGCGGAATTTGATATGGATGTCTATATTGCCTATACGGACGGTGAGATTTATCTTGCCATGGCGGGCATGCAGCCGCCGGGCCCGGCGCCGTGCGTGACAAAATACAGCTACAGCAGAGCCAATTATTATGGAAAGCTGCTCGGTCATTATGAATATCCCGATATGACGGAGGAACCTGTCGCGTTACCGGAAGAAGAAAATGCGGCAGACTGGTAGAAATTATATGGATGGGTGTGATATAATAGGAACGCTCAGCCATAAACATGCAGCGCGGCTTTGCCGGGTGGAGGAAAAGTAGCAGGCGGCGCCGGTTTGGGCGTACGATATTTGGGAGAAAGGGTGTACAGAATATGAAAAAGTTAGAAGAATACGTGAGAAGCATACCGGATTTTCCGGAAGAGGGAATTATTTTTCGTGATGTGACGAGTGTTCTGCAGGATGCGGACGGGCTGCATCTTGCCATTGACACAATGCAGGAGAAAATAAAGGATCTGGAATATGACGTGATCGCGGGACCCGAATCGCGGGGCTTTATCTTCGGAATGCCGATCGCTTATAACAATAACAAGCCGTTTGTACTGATTCGCAAGGCGGGAAAACTGCCATGTGAAACCGTGTCCATCGACTATGATCTGGAATACGGTAAGGCCACAATCGAGATGCACAAAGATTCCGTAAAGAAGGGGCAGAAGGTTTTGATCGTGGACGATCTGATCGCTACGGGCGGTACGACAGAGGCGATGGTGAAGCTGGTTGAGTCTCTTGGCGGCGAGGTAGTCGGCATCGTGGTGCTGATGGAGCTGGCGGGACTGAAAGGCAGAGAGCGGATTCGGGGCTACAGGCTGGAATCGGCCATTGTCTATGAGGGCAAGTAAACAAAAAATCCTAAAAAATTGCGGGCTGGTGATAATATGACGGAAGCGAAAAAAGAAAGTGTATTTGATGACGGAAGAATGGAATCGATTGCGGAGTTTCAGAGTCCGGAAGCGCTGTATCAGGATTTGATTTCTCATGTCAGGAAATACCATCCTTCCGATGATATTTCCATGATTGAAAAAGCATATCAGCTTGCTTATGAGGCTCACAGAAATCAGGTTCGCAAGTCGGGTGAGCCGTATATTATCCATCCGCTCTGTGTGGCGATTATACTGGCGGATCTGGAGCTGGACAAAGAGACGATCGTAGCCGGACTGCTCCATGATGTCGTGGAAGACACGATTATGACGGAGGAAGAGATCACGGCGGAATTTGGAGCGGATGTGGCGCTTCTGGTGGATGGCGTGACCAAGCTGCAGCAGCTGCAGCTTTCCGGCAGTGTGCATGCGCGCTCGGGCGACAGCGACCGGGTGGAAATGCAGGCGGAAAATCTGCGCAAAATGTTTCTCGCCATGGCGAAGGACATCCGTGTGATTATGATCAAACTTGCGGACCGGCTGCACAATATGCGGACGCTGAAGCATATGCCGCCGGAGAAACAGAAGCGGATTGCGCAGGAGACGATGGACATCTATGCGCCGATTGCGCAGCGGCTGGGCATTTCACGGATTAAGATCGAACTCGATGATTTGTCTCTGAAATATCTGGAACCGGACGTGTATTATGATCTTGTCGATAAGATTGCGGTCCGCAAGAGTGTCCGTGAAAAATATATCCAGTCTATTGTGGATGAAGTCAGCAGCCATATCCGCGCCGCAGGCATAGAGGCGAAGATCGACGGACGGATCAAGCATTTTTTCAGTATCTATAAAAAAATGAAAAATCAGGATAAGACGCTGGATCAGATTTATGATCTGTTTGCCGTGCGGATTATCGTAAATACGGTAAAAGACTGTTACGCGGCGCTCGGGGCAATCCATGAAATGTATAAACCCATACCGGGCCGTTTCAAGGACTATATTGCCATGCCCAAGGAAAATATGTACCAGTCGCTTCACACGACGCTGATCGGCAGCGCCGGGCAGCCCTTTGAGATCCAGATCCGTACGTACGAGATGCACAAGGCGGCGGAGTACGGTATTGCGGCGCACTGGAAGTACAAGGAAGCGTCCGACGGCAAAAAGGTGGAGGCGCAGGAGGAAGAAAAACTGGTATGGCTGCGCCAGATTTTGGAATGGCAGAAAGATACCGACAATAAAGAGTTTTTAAAACTGCTGAAAAGCGACCTTGATTTGTTTTCGGATAATGTCTACTGTTTTACGCCGACCGGGGATGTGAAAAACCTTCCGGCCGGTTCCACGCCGATCGATTTCGCCTACGCGATTCACAGCGCGGTGGGAAATAAGATGATCGGCGCGCGTGTCAACGGCAAGCTGGTGACGATCGATTATGAGATTAAAAACGGCGACCGGATTGAAATTCTGACATCGCAGAATTCCAAAGGCCCGAGCCGGGACTGGCTGAATCTGGTAAAGAGCACACAGGCCAAGAGCAAGATCAATCAGTGGTTTAAAAACGAGCTGAAAGAAGACAATATCGTCAAGGGAAAAGAGATGATTCAGCAGTACTGCAAGGCAAAATCAATCGATACGGCGCAGATACTCCGCGCGCCGTATACGGAGTATGTCATGCAGAAATACGGGTTCCGGGACTGGGAGTCTGTTCTGGCCGCAGTCGGGCACGGCGGCCTGAAGGAAGGGCAGATTGTCAATAAGATGCAGGAGCTCTATGACAGAGAGCATAAAAAAGACCTTACGGACGAAGAAGCGCTGGCTTCGGTGTCAGGGGCACGCGGCAAACGGATGAATGCCAGATCGTCGAGCGGTATTGTGGTAAAGGGGATTGACGATGTGGCGGTGCGGTTTTCCAAATGCTGTTCTCCGGTGCCGGGCGATGAGATCGTGGGATTTGTCACAAGGGGCAGAGGCGTATCGATACACCGGACGGACTGTATTAATATTTTGAATCTTTCCGAAATGGAGCGGGACCGCCTGATCGATGCGGACTGGCAGGCGGCGGATAAGACAGGAGAGCGGTATCTGGCGGAGATCAGCATTTATGCCAATAACCGCAACGGCCTGATCGCCGACATTTCCAAGGCGCTTACGGAAAAAAATATCGATATACTTTCCCTGAACACCCGTGTGAGCAAGCAGGGAATTGCGACGATGATTGTGGCTTTTGAGATCGGCAGCCGGGAAGAACTGCAGCGCATTATTGATAAGGTCAGAGCCATTGACAGTGTAATAGACATTGAAAGGACGGCGGGATAATATGGCGGAACTGAAGATCGGGCGTCTGATGATGGGTGTCTGTCAGACGAATTGCTATTTTGTATACGAGGAAGGAAGGCGGGAGGCTATCTTTATCGATCCTGCCGACAAGGGAGCCTATATTTACGACAGGCTGCAGGAAAAGGGGTTTACGGTGGCCGGCATTTTGCTGACGCACGGACACTTTGACCATATCTGGGGATTGGCGGAGCTGCGGGAGCGCAGCGGCGCAAAGGTATATGCCTACGCGGGAGAAAAGGCGCTCTGCGGCGATGCGCATCTGAATGTCTCCGCCGGCGCGGGCAGGGCGTGTACGGCCGATGTGGACGTATATGCGGATGACGGCGATGAAATTACGATTGCCGGTATCACATGCCGGCTGATTGCAACGCCGGGCCATACGGAGGGAAGCTGCTGTTATTATTTCCCCGACGGCGGATTTTTGATCAGCGGGGATACGCTGTTCGCGGAGTCAGTCGGAAGGACGGATCTGCCGACCGGGGATATGGGCGCCCTTGTGCGTTCGGTGAAGGAAAAACTCTTTGTTTTGCCCGATGACACCCGGGTTTACCCGGGACATGGCGAGGCGACGGAAATCGGTTATGAGAAAAAATACAATCCCTTCTGCGGATAAGGCGGGAACGATATGATAGCGGTAATATTAAATACGGAAGGATACGAATATGATATACATTCCCTTGTCAAAGCCTTTTATCCGCAGTCGGATGTAAAGGTGTTTGTGGAAGGGGAGAAGGCATTTACTTCCGATGCGGGTCTGCCGACGATCCGGATTGTCAGGAGCAGGGAACGGATACTGCTCCTTTCTGCATGCAGGACGGCGGATGGGGAACAGAGCGCTGTTATGCGGAACGAGGCGGCGCTGGAGCCGGGATATGACAAAGTGCAGGTTAAGAATATTCTGAAACAGGCGCTTTATCAGATGTTGTCACAGCATACGGGCAAAACGCTGCCGTGGGGGACTTTGACCGGCATCCGTCCGACCCGGATTGCCATGACTTTACTGGAACAGGGACAAACGCCGGCGGAAATCTTCCGGTATATGCAGGACACCTATTTGATCAGTGCGGAAAAGGGACAGCTCTGTATCGACATTGCGCGGCGGGAAAAGGAACTGTTGTCCCGGATTCATTACCGGGACGGGTACAGTCTCTATATTGGGATTCCGTTTTGTCCGACGACCTGTCTGTACTGCTCCTTTACGTCGTATCCGTTGGCCGCGTGGAAGGATCGTATCGGCGATTATCTGGATGCGCTGGAACGGGAGATTGACGATACCGCGCAAGTGTTCCAGGGCAGAGCCCTGGACAGCGTATACATCG
>CATLGN010000140.1 GCA_949935685.1 uncultured Lachnospiraceae bacterium
ACGGGCGTCCACATTGGCGCAGGCCCAGATCTCGTTATAATCTTTATCATAGAGCAGAATGCCCTCGCGCATACAGGTCGTGGAGACGGCGGCGATTTCCGAGGCATCAATCCCGGTATCTGCGAGTACGTCCCGGATGCAGCCGCTTGCCAGCTCCCAGTTATGTGTCCAGTCAAAGTCCATGGAGCCGGGGAAACGGGGATCTTCTTTGTGCTCCCACTCCTGTTGGGAAACGCCGAGCTGATTCCCGTCCAGATCAAAGAGTACGGCGCGTACGCTGCCCGTCCCGGCATCCAGTGCCATTAAATATTTTCCCATCGTATTACCTCCTGTAAAAGAATTGGTCAGTCCTGATATAACAGCGCGGCGGTGCTTTCGTCGGTAATCAGAATATCCAGATACCCGCCCTTTAAAGCGGCTGTTATGGCAGAGACTTTATGTTTTCCGGCGGCTACACCGATCACATTTTCCAGTTCATTCAGTGTGCCGAGCGGTACGCTGACGAGGCGGGAGTCAATATCGGTGTCCACCAGATTGCCGTCTTTATCAATAAAGTGACAAATTACATCTCCCACGGCTCCTTTCATATTTAAAAGGAGAAAATCGTTATGTCCCAATATGGAAGACTTTAATATGGTGGCGCTGTTGTCCATGGCGCCGATTCCGACGATTGTCATACTGGCAAGGCGAATCATGCTCGAAACTTCGCTGACGGAGCTTTCTTTGCGAATGGCCTCAGCCATTTCCCGGGAAGACATGATAAGCGGTGCGGGAATCAGGTAAAGCTTCGCGTTGAAAATATTGGATTCCGAATTGGGCAGATAATATCCGACGCCGCCGGTCAGGGAAACAAAGGAAACGGAGGTTTCCAGATTCTTGGCAAGGTATTCAATGGTCCGGGAGGACGTGTCGCCATAGCCGAAATTGATATAACAATTGTCGGTGATATGATTGGAAATGTAGATGGAAGCCGCCTTTGCGATCGTATCGTTGACGCCGGCCGCGTTTGGATTGGTCGGAACGATATAACAGTCTTTCAGATGATAGGTTTCCATCAGCCTGGTTTCCATCTCATGGCGTTTGTCAAAGGTAGACGAGATGCGGAACTGCACCACGCCGGTCTGACGGGCTTTCTCCAGCAGCTTGATAACCCGCATGCGGGAAATGCCCAACTGGTCCGCAATGGCCTGCTGCGTCAGATTTTCCATATAATAATACCAGGCGATTTTAATCATTAAATTTTCTTCGAAATCCGTTACTGCATCATACATAGCCAACCTGCGCCCCTGTAAAAAGGTAGTTTTGCGGGCAAAGCCCAAGAATGAAACAAAAGTTTTAACATTAATCAAATGTATCTTAAAAACAGTATACCAACCGGGCCGGAAAAAGTCAATGTGATTCTGAAAAAATATAGGCAGTGTTTCACATATTCTATAATTAAAGAAAGAATACCGAAAAAGCATTGGAAAAAGTATACAAATATTCTCCGCCCGGGGGAATATTTTTGTCGAAAAGGGGTTTTGGGTATTGACAAATACAGGATTAGACCGTATCATGGTTTTATAAAACAAAATATCAATATGTACACAAATGTTTTGGATTTGGAATGGGGGATAGGAAATGCAAACCGCTGGCATGCAACAAGAGAAAAACGTACTGCTGTCCATTCAGAATATACATAAAGCGTTCGGCCTGAATCAGGTATTGAAGGGGATCAATATGGAATTGGCGGAGGGTGAAGTGCTCTCTCTGATTGGTGGGAACGGAGCCGGTAAAAGTACGCTGATGAAGATTATCATGGGAATTTATCAGCCGGATGAAGGTTCTATTTTCATGCGGGGAGAACAGGTGCATCTGAGTAAGCCGTCCGTTGCGCTTGCCAAAGGCATTTATATGGTCCCGCAGGAACCGATGCTGTTTCCCAATATGACTGTGGAAGAAAATATTATTATCGGATTTGACGAAAAGCCGGCGGAGCTGCATAAACGGCTTGTGGCGCAGATGGAAGAAGTCGGCTGGAAGATGGATTTAAACCGCAAGGCCAGCAGCCTTTCGATTGCGGAACAACAGCTTGTGGAGATTCTCCGCGGCCTGCTGCGGCAGGCACAGGTTTTGATTCTTGACGAGCCGACAAGCGCGCTGACCTTTGATGAAGCGGAAAGCCTTTTTACGTGTGTAAACGATCTGCGCTCCAAAGGAATCGGCATTATCTATATTACGCACCGTCTGACAGAGGTCTTTGAAATTTCCACGAGCGTGGCGATTATGCGCGACGGCGTTATCACACTGAGCGGTCAGGTAAGCGAATTTACGAAAGAGGCGCTTGTCAAAGGCCTGCTTCCTGCGAACAGCGAGAGTGAAAAAGAGGCGGGAGAGGAAAAAGCGCATACGATCGATTATAAAAACCAGAAGCCGGTGCTGGAAATCAAAAATTTCAGCGGCTATGGGTTTAATGATATTTCTCTGGAACTGTATCCGGGAGAGATTCTCGGCGTGGCCGGCGTTGTGGGCGCAGGACGAACGGAACTTGCGACGACAATCTTTGGCAGAGATAAGGTTTTGGGCGGCCGGGTCATTCTCGACGGCAGGGATATTACGGGGCTTTCGACGAAAAAGGTGCTGGAAGCCGGGCTGAACTATGTACCGGAAGACAGGCATCTGCACGGCCTGTTTAAGATTGCGGACGTGGCGGTCAATACGACATCCGCGCTTCTCTCGGAGAAGGTGATGGGAAAGTTTTTGCTGAACAGAAAAAAAGAGAAAGAAGTGACACAGAAATATATTGACGATTTTCGCATTAAAGTAACCGGGCAGTCGCAGTTGGCGGGGAGCCTTTCCGGCGGCAACCAGCAGAAGATCGTAATCGGGCGCAGCCTCTCCACGATGCCTAAGGTGGTCATACTGGATGAACCGACTCGCGGAATCGACGCGGGAGCCCGCGGCGATGTGTATACGATCATTCATCAGCTCCGCAGACAGGGCGTATCCGTGCTTCTGATCTCTTCCGATATGGAAGAAATCGTAGAACTTTCCGACAGAGTCGTATCCGTATTCCAGGGACGGATCAATGCCGAGTTCCAAAAAGCGGACATCAATCAGGACAATCTGATGGCGGCGGCATTCGATGTTAAGACGAAGAAAGAGGTGGGGGCATGAAGTACATAAAAAAACTGACAAAAGCCCGGGAAGCGAGCAGTTTCCTGTTTCTGGTCGTTCTGTTTGCCATTGTGGGATGTATCAATATTAATTTTCTGGCGCCTTCCAGCATAGCGGCTTGTTTTAACGACAGCGTTGTCTTTACGCTGCTGGCTGTGGGAATGGCATTTGCCATTTTTATCGGGGAAATCGATGTTTCCGTCGGGGCGAATCTGGGATTTACCGCTTCTGTGGTGGGCTCACTGCTGCGGGACGGCCATAACTGGGTGTTCTGTTTCGCCGTAGGCATTTTGATCGGCGCGGTGATCGGCCTGATCAACGGCTGGGGCGTGGCGGTTCTGAATATCCCGTCGCTGATCTTTACGCTTGGGACGAACGGCGTGCTCCGCGGCCTTATCTATGTGTATACCGACGGCGCGTGGGTGGAAAATCTGCCGGCATCGTTTACGGCGTTTGCATCCAAACCATTGATCGGCGATCTGACTGTTTTCTATACGGTTGCGCTGGCGGCGGTGATTGTAATTCATATATTGCTGACAAGGACAAAAAGAGGGAAATATTTTATTGCGGTGGGAGATAATGTAAACGGCGCGATTCTGGTGGGGATTCCCACGATGTGGACCAAGATCGGAGCCTATGTGCTCTGCGGCATATTTGCAGCGATTGCCAGCATTTTGTATGCATCCCGAATCGGATTTATCACGGCGATCGCGGGCAATGGCTACGAGATGAAAGCCATTGCGGCATGCGTGATCGGCGGCATCAGCCTCTCCGGCGGTCTGGGCAGTGTGATCGGCGCTTCGATCGGCGCGGTCATTATGTCGAGCGTGAGCCGTATCCTGGTGTTTATGGGCTTTTCTTCCGATTATGACAACACCATTACCGGTGTTATGCTGATTACGATTGTCGTTCTGGACGCGCTGATGCAGCGGCATGCGGCAGAACGCATCCGCCGCGAACGTCTGCGGGCAAGAGCTTCCGGCACGGCCGGCGCGAGCACAGAAGGGGGAGAGCAGGCATGAATAAGATAAAAAAGACATTTTTAAACTGGGAAATGTTTCTCTTGGGAATCCTGATTCTGGAATTTGTTGTATTCGGTGCAAAAAACGCCAAGTTTTTAATGCCGCGGGTACTCCTTGCCAGTGTCAATGATTTTATCGCTATCTGTTTTATCGCATTATTTGTCACATTTGTCATGATAACGGGCGGCATCGATATTCAGGCGGCGTCGATCGTGGGCTTTACATCGATTATTATCGGTGTGGGCTGGCAGGACGGCGGCATGAATATCTGGACGGCAGCCATACTTGCCATTATCGTGTCGGCGGTCTGCGGCGCGCTCTCCGGTTTCTTTATCGCTTATTGCGGCGTACAGGCGATGGTCGTCACGCTCGGGGGCAGCTTCCTCTATGCGGGCTTTGCCCTGCTGGTGTCGAACCTGTCTGCAACCGAGGCGTATCAGGGAATCAGCGGTTTTCCTGACGACTTTAAGGTAATTTCCAAATTCAAGCTGTTTGATGTGATACCGAGCCAGCTTCTGGCGTTTGCCGTATTGGTTGTCATCGCGTACATTCTGTTACATAAGACGAAATACGGAAGAAGTATTTTCCTGGTGGGAATCAATCAGGAGGCGGCGGAGTATTCCGGCATCAATACCAGACTGGTTATCCTGAGTACCTATGTGCTTTCGGCGGTCAGCGCAGCGCTTGCGGGCATTATGCTGACATCGTATCTGGGCACGGCCAAGAGCGATTTGGGCGCGAATTTGACACTGAATATCATCACAGCGGTTGTGCTGGGCGGCACACTCAGCACCGGCGGCAAGGGAAGTGTGATCGGAACAGCGCTGGCTTCACTGGTAATCGGTATTTTGCGGTTTGGTCTTCCGCTTTGCTTTAAAGTTAATACGCAATATCTGGATATTCCGGTAGGCGTTTTGCTGCTCGTTGTGGTAATCGGCCGTGCCATCGTATCAAGACCTGAGACCGCGGTATTTTTTAAAAAATTGCAGAAAGAAACCTGATTACGGGAAAGGAAATCATGATGTGTATTCAAAGCAGCAGCTTTTGAATATAGAGAAAAAAGGAGGAAAAAGTAATGAAAATGAAAAAAGTTATGTCACTCGTACTTGCTTTGTCAATGGCACTTTCACTGACAGCATGTGGCGGAAACGGCGCAGAGACGGCAGCTCCGGCAGCAGAGCCTGAAGCGGCGGCTCCGGCAGAGGAAGCTCCTGCTGAAGCAGAGGCAGAAGCACCGGCAGAGGAGGCAGCTCCCGCAGAAGGCGAAGCGGCAGCAGCAGGCGCCGATGTTTCCGGAAAAACCGTTGTATTTATC
>CATLGN010000141.1 GCA_949935685.1 uncultured Lachnospiraceae bacterium
CACACTCGCTTCTGCGTTCGTTATATTTCGAATCCACCAGCTTATGCTTTACATTGCTGTTTGTAATGAGAATTTTTGCACCATCCAGCACAAGCGGCGCATATTCATACGACAAATCCGCCGTGTTCAAAAAGATTGCGTGATCTTTTTTCCCCATCGCCGATGCAAACTGATCCATAATGCCACAGTTCATGCCGTTGAAATTATTTTCCGAATACTGTCCGATCAGGGCAATGTCAATATTGCTTACCGCAAATCCGTACTGCTCTTTCAGCATAAAGCCCGTTACCACTTCCAGCGACGCAGAGGAAGAAAGGCCGGAACCGGCCGGAATGTTACCGTAGATTACCATATCCAGTCCGCAGTCCATCAAAAACCCCCTGCCTGCAAACGCCCACATCACACCCTTGGGATAATTCGTCCACTCTGCCGCGTCCTCCGGCTTGATGCCGTCGATCGACGATTCCAGCACGCCAAGCTTTTCGAAATTCATGGAATAAAAACGTAGTTTTCTGTCCGCCCGCTTTTTCACGGCCATATAAGTGCCGATCGTCAGCGCGCACGGAAAGACATGCCCCCCGTTATAATCCGTATGCTCGCCGATCATATTCACCCGCCCCGGCGCAAAATACACGCTGACATCTTCGGCGCTGCCGTACAGTTCCTTAAATTTTTCCAGTAGTTTTTCTTTCATAGCCCCATCTCCTTCTTTTTTATTTTATGTTATCACATCTCACCATATCCTGACAGCTTTTCTTTGTTATCAAAAACTGTGAAAATGTTAAAAAGACAGGCGCGCATATGCCAGACCGGAACCGGTCTTCCCTACAGGTTGATAACCCCCGTCGCAATTTTCTCCCGGAATCTCCCGTCGTGCTCCACCACAAGCATTGTCGGCCCGGCTTCGAGAAGCAGTTTTTCAATCTGCATGCGGGAAAAAACATCGATATAATTGAGCGGTTCATCCCAGATATACAGATGAGCGGGCGTCAGCAAACTCGCGGCCAGCAGAACTTTCTTTTTCTGGCCTTCGGAAAAGTCTTCCATCGGTTTGGAAAACTGTTGCCGCCCCACATCGAGCTGGCGCAAAACGGCGCAAAACAAACTTTCATCCAGCGTTCGCTCTCTGCAGAAATCCGTAATCTTCCCATGCAGAAACGAAGTATCCTGACCGGCATAAGAAACGATCAGGCCCGAGGCAGTCTCCAACGTCCCCAGCTCTCCCCCGCCGCCCGCCGGCTGCCACGTCTCCCCTGCCGTATGCGCCAGCACGGCATGCAGCAGACTGGACTTCCCGCATCCGTTCCTGCCGTTCACGAAAAGGCGCTCTCCTGTGCAGATCGTAAAACGGAGACCGGAAAACAGTTGCTTTCGCGGATTCTGATACCACAGACCGTAATCCCGCGCAGAAATCAGCGTTTCCCTGTCATGCCGCAGCGGCATAATCTTCAAATCCACCGGATTTTCCAGATCGTTCAGAAGTCCTTCTTTTTCCGCAATCTCCCGCTGCATCCGCACCCGTATCTGTTTCGCGCGGCTCTGCATCTTCCGCGTCTTCTCACCGATAAAGGCCCGGTTCGCATGATCCGGCTCCTTCTTCGGGTCGTATCCGATCTTTGTCCGCTCGTTCTGCTCCGCCCACTGTCCTGCGCGCCGGGAAGCCTTTTCCAGTTTTCGAATCTCTTTTCGGTGTTTTTCGTTTTCCGCCCGGGCAAAGGTATCCTGCCGCTGCTTATTTTCCCACCAGCTTGTAAAGTTCCCGCTCTGAACTGCAATCGAACTGCGGTTCAGCACCAGCACATGGTCGATGCAGGCATCCAACAGTTCCCTGTCATGCGATACGAGAATAAACCCTTTCTTTTCGGACAGATAATTTCTGACCGCCTCTCTGGACGCCATATCCAGATGATTGGTAGGCTCGTCGATCAGCAGAAAATCATGTTCTCCCGAAAAGAGAACCGCCAGCATAACTTTCGTCCGTTCCCCGTGGCTCAATGTCCGAAACGGACGGTACAGCGCCTCCGCATCCACATCCAGCTTATCCAGTTCACAGATTACCTTCCACGATTCGCACCCCGGTTTCATCTGCTGTGCAAGATCTGCCCCGCATTCTTCCATCTGTGCCGCAGTCAGGCCGTACGGAAAATAATCAAACGCCGTTCCCGCTGCAATATGCCCTTCATATTCATATGTGCCGCGCAAAAGCTGCAAAAACGTCGTTTTCCCCTTTCCGTTCCGTCCGATAAAGCCCAGTTTCCAGTCCGTATCAATGGAAAAAGAGACATTTTCAAAAATGGTATCATAACTTCCTTCATAGGAAAATGTCAGGTTATTGACACTGATTTGAGACATTCACATCTCCTCCTTATCCCGCTTTACAGGGCGCTCAAAAAAGAACCCTTTGCTGCCAAACGGTTCCGAACATTGTCCTCTGTTCTCTTTTTTACTGTGGTATCTGTGAATATGGCAGAATACGCCGGATTTTTCCCACGAAAAAAAGAGGTGATGCAGGAACATAATCGGCTTTTGGCAACATGAAACTCTGGCATTTGCTTCCGGTCGCATTTCCTGCCCTGTATCAGCAGCGGAAACGGAACGCAAATACCGTGTCAATGGTTTCTCATGTTCTCAAAAGTAGATTATATCCGCATCTTTTCACCTCTTTCAGAATTTGTTTTCCTATTATACCGGAAGAACCGGGAAATGTCAAATTGCTGTATTGCAATACCACGACATACGGATGCATCAATAAACGATGGACATAACATGACATGTCCAAAAGGCAGAGGCGGAAAAGTCGTGACTGGATTATGGCTTTCCGGCAGGGACGCGGTATTCCATCTGCGCGCCGGGCTACGGGCATAAGCGGTTCTAAACCGCTGCGGCAATGTATGCTGGCAGGCGTGCAACCGGCCTCTATGCGCCATCCCGGCGCAGGTCGGCCTTTTCCGGACATCCCTGTCCGGAAATTGCGGGCAGCGGCGCAGCAGCAAGAACCGCTAATACCCTCCGCAAGACGCGCAGATGGAATACCGCGTCCCTGCCGGAAGAATATCGCATCGCAGGATTTTTCCGTTTCTGTCCGGCCTGGTCGAAATGTTCATCGTTTATTCACGTATCCGTTTGTCGTAAGAGCAATACGCATTACGCTTACAGTGTCTGATCATTGAGTAAATTTTTGATTACCAGATCAGTGAGTTCCCCGGGACTGCTTGTACACCCCTGACCTCCTCGCTTCAATGCTTCCTTTTTACATTCCTGTTTGTTCGAATCTGTATAAATGATAAACGGAATCTTCTTATTACTTTTACGGATTGCGTCTAATAAAACATATCCCTCGCGTCTTCCTTCTTTTCTTTCCATATCTGAAATGATAAGCGCAAATTCATTATGCTTCATACAATGCAAAGCCTGTTGTGTTGACAGCGCAAGAGTAAAAATCAAACCATACTGTTCCAGCGTATTCCGTTCGTAGACATTATTTTCCGGGCGATCATCTACCCATAGTATCTCTTTTTTTCCACGATTCTTTTTAAACTCCGCGCCTCTGATTATACTGTCAAAATAAAGTTCCAGATTTTCTCTGAACTTGCTTGCCAAAACTCTTTCATCCGGTACAGTGAAAAAAATACCCTCATTTTTATGTTTATTCATAAACGCCTGTATCTCTTTATATTGTTCCTGATTGATTTTGGAAGGGCATACCGGCTTATCAAGAAAATATAAAAATACCTGCTTTTCCTCTGCAAGCATTCTCTCAATTTCCTCCTCGGTGCCGGAACCATAATTCTCTGTTGGTGTGCCAAATCTTGTCCAAAATACTCCCAGCGCCAAATCGGATGAATCAACGATTTGCTTATTAAGCAATTCCTGCGGAGAGCCGCCAAATTCGGAGTAGGAATCTTTAGACCAATGCCTGCTCCTTACTATTACATTATTCGAACGCCCAAAAAAATTATTAAAACGAATGATTTCTTTTTCCAACATATCAACGTATTCTGCGACATCAGACGGACATGAAATCAACAGATCGTACACTCTGATATTGCCAGACATAGTATTTCCTCCCCTTTCATTCTTGGTGTCTTTCAAACTGTCAATGGCTTGATCATACCCATTTTTATCATTATATAAATTTATTGACAAAAAAGCAATTACCGGCACCAGTCCGCACGTGCCCTTCCGACAAGACAAATTTTCTGTCACTTTTGTTATAGTAACTGTCGCTTTTCCAATAGCGGCAATGCATATTTTTATGATAAAATGCAAAAAACAGAAAATAAGGAGTAGGTCTTATGAAAAACACAGTTATTTTTGATCTGGACGGTTTGCTGATCGACAGCGAACCCGTTGCCTTTCAACTCTACTGCGATCTGACGGCAGAATATGACCGGCATATCTCTCTGGAAGAATATATTCATCGTTACAGTGGAAAGACGGCGGTCGATAATATGCGCACACTGATCAATGCATATCAGCTTCCCCTTACCATAGAAGACGGCCTCGCTTTTGAAGCCGTGAAAGAAAAAGAATATATTGCAAAGGGGATTCCCTTAAAACAAGGCGCCCGGGAATTGCTATCCTATCTGCAAGATCGAGGCTATAAAATCGTACTGGCATCTTCCAGCTCGCGGGAGCGGGCAATGGAGATTCTCACACAAAACCAGGCGGAGAACGCTTTTGATCAGATGGTATTTGGAACAGAGGTAAAAAGAGGCAAGCCGCATCCCGATATTTTTATCAAAGCCTGTGAGTGTGCAAAAGAACCTCCCCAAAATTGTCTGGTACTGGAAGACAGCGAAGCCGGCATACAGGCCGCATATGCCGCGGGAATTGACGTCATCTGCATCCCTGATATGAAAATACCGGCGGAAACGTTTCGTAAAATGACGGCCGCTGAACTGTCTTCCCTGAACGATGTGATTGTCTGGCTGGAACAGGAACAGGCGTAATATCTCTTGTATTTCGTTCCGCTCAAGCATAACAATCCTCTTTTTAAATCGCCCCCGCCGCCATGCGCCCGACGGATGATAAAGTATCGAGAAAAATCCGATTCAGCGCTTCCCAGTCCGATTTTCTGTCATCCGCCATCGTCTCGGCCATTTTCTTGCAATATTCTATGTTTTCTTCCAGATACCGGTGAAGCGCATCCAGACGCCCGCCCTGTTCCGACTCGGCGGCCTTCCTCTTTTTCTCCAGCAGCGCATCCACAGCCGGTTTCATTGCCTCCTCCAGCACAGCGTCCGCCAATTCTGAAAACAGCACCGGCGGCGGGGTTTTTCGCTCTGCAATCCATTTGCAGGCAAGAATCGGCCGCAGTACATAAAAATATTTTTTATATTTCACCAAATCGCCCGTCAGATATGCCGCAAAATTCTTCCGCGCCGTTCCATAGTAATGATACATAGCCGCCTTGCAGGAAAAGTAAGGCAGCGCCGTTTCCCGAATGCGATCCCATGCCGGCGGTGTGGCATAGACAAGCGGAGAACCCG
>CATLGN010000142.1 GCA_949935685.1 uncultured Lachnospiraceae bacterium
GATTCACCTCCTTCTGCAAAACAGACTGTCAGCTCTGCGCCGCCTTTTTCCCGATTTTCGTGCGCATCACATACCAAAGCGCACCCGCCAGACAGATGGAAGAATACGTACCACAGAGAATACCTGCCATCAGCGGCAGCGCAAACTCCCGAATCGATGTGACCCCCACGGCAAACAGCGCGCCCACCATAAAGAACGTTGTCAGCGATGTAAAGATACTCCGCGAAAGCGTCTGTGTGATGCTCTTGTTTACCACTTCCGCCAGATCGGTCTTCTTCCCTGCCTGTCCCAGATTCTCCCGGATTCTGTCAAAGATAACGATGGTGGCATTGATCGAATATCCCACGATCGTCAGCATGCAGGCGATAAACGTGCTGCCCACCGATACCTTTGCCGCCGCGTAAAACGCCAGTACGACAAGGACGTCATGCAGCAGCGCCACAACCGCGCTGGCGGCAAAACGGATGTCCCGAAACCGCAGCCAGATATACAGCAACATACATACCGTGGCGATCAGCACCGCTATGATAGCATCACCCCGCATCTCGGAACTGATTGTGGAACTGATCGTTTCCGCCGTAATCTTTTCCGTATCCACGCCAAACTGTGTGGAGAGCGCTTCATTGAGCGTCTCACGCTCCGCAACGGTCAGCGTCCGAGTCTTGATAATCACTTCCGTGCTGCCGCTGACCTTCTGCGCCTGTACATTGCCGTCCCCGGTAATGCCTTCGATCACCGGTACAACCTGCGCGTCCAGTTCCTCAATACTCATGTCTTCGTTGAACACAATATTGGTGGACGTACCGCCCTTAAACTCCAGACTGTAATTCAAAACATCCCCTGTCGCGGAACGGTTCAGTCCCATACACACCCCGCCTGCGGCAATCACAAGCAGAGAAACGGCAAAAAATATCGCTTTTCTGGAAAGGAAATTCCATGTTTTCCGTTCCTTCCCCACACCGTAGAATTTTGCATCCTGTAATCCAAGCGCAAACAGCGCGTGCAGAATCATACGGGTGACAAAGAGCGCCGTAATCATGGACACGACAATACCCAGAGCCAGCGTCTGGGCAAATCCCCTGACACTGCCGCTCCCCTTGATTCCCAGTACGAGCGCCGCCAGCAGCGTCGTCACATTGCCGTCGATAATCGCGGAAAGCGCTTTCTGGAAACCGATCTTCATCGAAGACTGCACCGTCTTCCCCGTCGCCAGTTCCTCCCGGATTCTGGCAAAGATAATCACATTGGCATCGACCGCCATACCGATCGAAAGGATGATACCCGCGATACCCGGCAGGGTAAGCGTGATGTCAAACGCATTCAGCAGAATGACCATCAGCCCCACATAAATTCCCAGAGCCAGCGATGCGGCAAAGCCGGGAACAAAATAAACGACAATCATAAACAATACGACAAGGGCCATACCGATCGCGCCTGCCATCAGGCTGGTCCGAATGGCCTCGGAACCGAGCTGCGCCCCCACCACATTGGAACGGAGTTCTTCCAGTTCCAGCTTCAGGCCGCCGATACGGATTGTGGAGGCCAGTTTTTCCGCTTCCTCAAAACTTGCCATACCCGTAATCACCGCGGTGCCATCGTTGATCGGAACCTGCACCGACGGCGCGCTGACGATCATGCCGTCATAAATAATATAGATAATATCATGGTTCGGCGCCGCCAGTGCCGTGGCAACCGAAAACTTTGTCGCCCCCTCTTCCTTCAGACGAAGCTGTACCACATATTCGCTGTTGCCCATGCGGTCCTGCTGCGTACCCGCCCGCGCATCGGCAATATCGCTGCCGTTCAACACCTCAGCGCCGTCGGACGACATAAAGTAAAGCGATCCCGGTTGTCCGAGTTCATTCAGAATGGCATTGGCATCCGACACGCCCGGTATCTCGATATTGATTCGGTTGGAACCCTCCTGATATACCTGTGCCTCCGTGCTGTACCCTTCCACACGTCGCTGCAGCTTGTAGATTGTGTCTTTCATATCATCTTCGGAAGGTTCTTCCTCCCCCACTACCTGATAGGTAATGCTCACACCGCCGGCCAGATCAAGCCCCTGCTTGATATTCCGCGCAGCGCCTTCTTTTGCCGTCCCGATACCATACACCGCCGTATAGGACAACAGCCCAAGCAAAAGCACGGTCACGAGCAGCGTAATGACTGCACTGTTCTTTTTCATCTTGTTTTCTCCTTTTTATTCGGCCGCATCCTCTCCGCCGGCTGCGGCCGCCTGTAACATAATGGCGCATTCAATCCGTTTTCGCTGGAGCTGACAGCCAATCTCATAAACGCTGTCGATGTCCCCGTGAAAATTCCAGGCGTTCGCCGCACAGCCGCCGCTGCAGTAAAATCTGGCAAAGCAGTCCCTGCAGGCCTCTTTGGCGTAGACATTGCAGCGTTGAAAGCGGTCGCGGATTTCCGTATGCACGATGCCGTCGCGCACATTTCCCATCAAAAACGCCTCCTGCCCGACAAACTGATGACAGGGATAAAAATCCCCCCAGGGCGTCACCGCCAGATATTCCGTCCCGGAGCCGCAGCCCGAAAGCCGCTTGGCCACACACGGCCCGCCCGTCAGATCGATAGTAAAATGGAAGAAGTTGATATGCTTTCCCGCCTTTTTCTGTTCCAACAGCAAGGCCGCCAGTCTGTCATATTCTTCCAGCAGCTTCGGCACATCTTCCTCCCGGATCGCGTATGGCGCCGACGCCGGCGCCACGACCGGCTCCACCGAAATCTGATCGAATCCCAGATCAATCAGATGCATGACATCCTCCGCAAAATCAGGATTGTAGCGCGTAAACGTGCCGCGCACATAATAATCCTTCTCCCCGCGGCTGCGGGCAAATTTCTGAAACACGGGGACAATCCGCTCATAACTGCCCTGTCCGCCCCGGAACGGCCGCATCCGGTCATGCACTTCTTTTCTGCCGTCGATACTCAAGACGACATTGGCCATTTCCCGGTTCAGAAATTCCTGCACTTCGTCGTTCAAAAGAACGCCGTTTGTCGTCAGCGTAAAACGGAACTTTTTATGATACGGCTTTTCCAGACTTCTCCCATAGGCAACCAGTTCTTTTACCACCTGCCAGTTGAGCAGCGGCTCCCCGCCGAAAAAATCCACTTCCAGATTGACCCGGCTGCCCGAGTTTTTCACAAGGAAATCCAGCGCCGCCTTCCCCGTATCCAAATCCATCAGTGCACGGCGGCCATGATATTCCCCTTCCTCCGCAAAGCAGTACTGACAGGCCAGATTACAGTCGTGGGCGATGTGCAGGCACAACGCCTTTACGACCGTCTCCCGGTTCTGAAAATCGGAAATATAGTCCCGGTAAATATCTTCCGTAAACAGCATGCCCGCTTCGTGCAGTTCCAATATTTCCGATATGGCTTCCCGGTACGCTTCTTCCCGTCCGGCAGGCGCCTCTGCCAGCTCCGCAATCCGGTCCACATCCGCGCCATGTTCCGCCAGCGCCTTTTCCACCACCGGAATCAGCTCATATGCCAGCTCGTCCACCACATGGACGCTTCCGCTGTTCACATCCAGAACGATATGGTATCCGTTGCTTTCGTATCTGTGAATCACTTTTTCCTTCCTTTCCTGTCCGCCTCAGGCCACGGCAGCCGAAAAACGGGATGTCGGCGGTCTCTCCCCGATACCGGGCAACGTAATATAAGCAGCGACGCAAATCGCTGCTTACCCGTTCTCTGTTTCCCGCATCTGCTGCCGGTCAATGCTCTCTGTCCGCCTTCTTACTTTTTAGCTCTCTCGCATCTCTGATTTCCTACCGTGCAGGACGTCTTACATGCCGACTGACAGGATGTCTGGCACTCGCCGCATCCGCCCTTTTTCATGGATTCCTGCAAATTTCCTGTGCCCAGTGTTTTAATATGCTTCATCTTATATACTCCTTAAAGCCCGTATCCGCATACGCCATATGCGGACGGGAACTGCATTTTCGTACAAGAGTATAGCATACATGCCGGAAAAGGTCAATACTGCTATCCGAGCATGCCTCCGAGCATACCGCTTCCGGCACAGATCAAAAACACGGTGACAAGATTACCCGAGATACCCGCCGCACCCTGCTCGATTACAAGTGATACACAGAGCAAAATCGTAAAATACAAAACCCCCGCCAGAAGTCCCCAGAGGAACTTCCTGCTCCCCATCTTTCTACCGGAGACAAAACCGGCGAAAAGCGAGGCCGCTATGTAGATAAAAATAATGGCAACCGACACCGTTTTTTCCGTCAGTCCGAACCGATACAGAAAGAGCGCCAGAAACAGCAGCAGACCGACGGTCAGAATATACGAAAACAAAAGACATTTCAGATAAAAAATCACACACGAATTGCGGTTACTCCTCGGCGAAGCTTTCATGGATACACCCCCTTACTATAATATGTGTATGCCGTCCGGCACCCAATCTTGACAATCTCTTTCGTATTTTATATGATAAATCAACAGGATTTTGAGCAGGGGAGGTCATTGACTTGCACACGGAAAATATCATGGGATTTATCATACTGTTTCTTTTGCTGCTGCTTTCCGCTTTTTTTTCTTCCGCGGAGACGGCGCTCACCACGGTAAACAGAGTGCGTATCCGCACGCTGATCGAAGAGGGCAATAAGCGGGCGGTAGTCGTACAGGACATACTGAATCATTACAGTAAGATGCTCAGCACCATACTGGTCGGCAACAACATCGTCAATATTTCCGCGTCCTCTCTGGCCACGACGCTCGCCCTCCACATCTGGGGCAGTTATGCGGTCGGCATTATGACCGGCGCGCTGACGCTCTTTGTCCTTCTGTTCGGCGAAATTACCCCCAAGACATGGGCCATGTACAATGCGGAAAAAATCGCTCTCTCCTACGCGCGCATCATTCATCTGTTGATGCTGATTTTTACGCCTGTCATCCTAGTTATTGATAAGCTGGCAAACGGCGTTATGCTGCTCCTCCATATCAATACCGCGGGCAAAAAAAATCCTATGACAGAGCGCGATCTGAAGACCTATGTCGATGTCGGCCATGAAGACGGCGCCATCGAAACGGAAGAACGGGAGATGATCTACAACGTATTTGATTTCAGCGATTCGGACGCCAAGGACATTATGATTCCGAAAATCGACATCACGATGGTTGACATCAACGCCTCCTATCATGAACTGCTCGGCGTTTTCCGGGAATCAATGTACACGAGAATCCCCGTCTATGAAGACGATACCGACAATGTCGTGGGCATTGTCAATATCAAAGACTTTCTCTTTGTTCCCAACAAAAAAATGTTCCGCATACAGGACATTCTGCGGGAAGCCTACTACACATATGAATATAAAAAGACAGCCGATCTGATGATGGAAATGCGGAAATCCGCCATCAGCGTGGCGTTTGTGCTCAATGAATA
>CATLGN010000143.1 GCA_949935685.1 uncultured Lachnospiraceae bacterium
CCATTACCGGCGGCGCGTCCACAATGCCGACAATAAACGCATCGATCGGCGCCGAACGCTCCAGCGCATGCTGTGTCGTATTATCCGTTGTCACCAGTACAAGTTCTCCGATGCCTGCCCCGAGGGGATCCGCCGCAACCAGTATCCGGGTCTCCTCCCCCGCATAGGAATACGGCTCCACCAGCAGCAGCTTATATCCCACCAGATTGTCAAACTTCCTCGTGGACACGATGGTTCCCTTTACCGTTCCCAAAATCATGGTAAGTCTCCTTTGCCGTTTCTACTCTTTCAGAATCTGCACCGTCTGCCCCTGCCGAAGCTGAAAGGCATTGGCGTCATCCGTATCAATATGGAAATCCAGGCTGCATGTGGGAGCCACACGGATAATCACACGATCCATGACGCCGCCCCGCTCACCGCCGATCAGCACACGCACACGCTGCCCGTTTGTCACACCGTACCATCTCGCATCCTCCGGTGTCATATGGATATGCCGGTCTGCGATCATAACACCCTGCGACGCTTCGACCTCTCCTTTGGGTCCGCGAATCCGAATACCCGGCGTCCCCACGACATCCCCCGAGGAACGAACCGGCGGAATTATACCCAGAATACGGCTGTCGGACAGCGAAACCTCAACCTGTGTATCCTTTCGCTCCGGGCCGAGAATCCGCAGCTTCAGCGGTTTTCCCTTCGGGCCGATGACTTCCACCGTCTCCTCACACGCATACTGCCCCGGCTGACTGATGGCCTTCATCGGCGTCAGCCGGTATCCCGGGCCGAACAACTGCTCCACATGCGCACGTTCCAAATGGATGTGCCGCGCGGAAATCCCGACCGGAACCCGGTCGGGATGCTCCGTCAGCTCCCGGATCTGTTCCATCACCAGTTTTGTCACCTTACTTACCAGTGCTGCATATTCGTCCATAGATCATCCCTTCATCCCGTTTATTTCGCATAAGGAAGAATGCTTCCCACGCTCAGATGCGGTCTCGGGATCACATGGGTCGCAACCAGCTCGCCGATTCGGGACGCCGCTTCCTGTCCCGACTCAACCGCCGCCTTGACAGCGGCCACATCGCCCTGTACCATAACCGTCACCAGACCGGAACCGATCTTTTCCGTTCCCACCAGCTCCACATCCGCGGCTTTTAACATCGCATCCGCGGCCTCAATGGAAGCCGTCAGTCCCCTTGTCTCTATCATGCCAAGGGCCAGCATACCCTTCTTAAATCCATCCGCCATTTCTATTGTCTCCTTTCCCGGCGCAGCCTTCACGCCTCCCGCTTATCCAGCATATTCAACAGTTTCACAACCTCCGGGTGTGGATTGCTGATGCAGACGGCGACTTTCAGATTTTCTTCTCCGATCCGGCTCCTGCTGCCTTCCGCGGCGTCGAGCGAGGCTTCCACTGCGGAAACTTCCCCCGCCACAACGCCGCGCACCATTTTGCCGCCAAGCTTCTTATGAAAACTCACGATTCCCACATCCGCCGCCTTCAACATGGAATCCATCGTCACAACCGTATTTGCATAACCTGTAATTTCCACTACCCCTATTGCATTCCACGTCACGTTTATCACGCTCCAGCCATTTTTTTATTTTAATACCGGCAGGATCTTTTCCACATCCTGATGCGGTCTCGGAATCACATGAACCGCTACGAGTTCGCCGATTCTTGACGCCGCTTCCTGTCCCGACTCCGTAGCCGCTTTTACTGCGCCCACTTCGCCTTTTACGATCACCGTAACAAGGCCGGAACCGATCTTTTCCGTTCCCACCAGTTCCACATCCGCTGCCTTTAACATTGCATCCGCTGCCTCGATAGAAGCGGTAAGCCCTCTTGTCTCCACCATTCCGATTGCTGTCATTGCCATGATTATATCCTCCTTATTTCTTATTGATAAAATGTAATCTTAGATATATGTGCCAGATATTCCGTCCCGTCATAGGGCAGTTCAATCACTTCTGTCAGCACTTCTTTTTCGTCATTGAACCGCAGCGCCGCCTCTTTCGCCACTTCGGCGGCAATCTGTACGCTGGAAACCGTCCCCGCAAATTTCACCTGCGCCGTCATGGGAATAAATGCGCTGGTATCTTTCGGGTTAATCGTATCCACGCCGATAATCTCCACGTCCGCTGCCTTGCATGCCTTATCCATGGCATAGAGCACCGTCGCATAGCCCGCGCATTCCAGAAAACCAATCGCCATTTTCGCCATGTCCCGCTCTCCTTATCAGACAATCCGCAGGCCGCCGTCAGCCAACTGACATCTGCGGAACCTCGTAAAGCTCTTGGCGCAGGTAAGTCCCTCGCCTGTCGGCCCTGCGATGGTCATCGTCGCATGTCCCTCGCCGCCGATGCCCACACCCTTGAGCGTGGCGCCGTTTTTTACAAATATCGTGGTCTCGATCATCTTTGCAAAATATGTCATGTGATCCACGTTTTTGGAAAACATTGATGCGGTATGGCGGTTGCCGCACTCCGCGATCACCGCAAACTCTGCCGCTTCCCTGAAATCCCGACAGCTCACAATCGGAAGTACCGGCATCAACTGCTCCACCATGACAAACGGATGATCGTGCGGTACTTCGCAGATCAGAAGCCTCGTATCGGGCTTGTCCGTAATGCCGAGCTGTTCCAGCATCAGCCCCGCGTCTTTCCCGACCCATTTTTTATTGACGGCGTATTTCCCGTCCTTATTCTGGAATACGATGCCGAGCAGCGTCTCCGTCTGCGACGGATTCAGCAGATACGCCCCTTCGCTGATCATATTGTACACCAGTTCTTTCTCAATCGACGCTACCGCAAATACTTCTTTTTCCGCCAGACAGAGCAGATTATTGTCAAAGGAAGCGCCTCGGTAAATTTCCTTTGCCGCAAGCTTGATGTCGGCCGTTTCGTCCACCACGACCGGCGGATTGCCCGCGCCCGCCCCGATCGTCTTCTTGCCCGAACGCAGCAGCGAATTTACCATCGGCATACCGCCGGTTCCCACCATCAGCCGTATCTTCGGACTGGATGTCAGAATGTCCACCGTCTCCATCGTGGGCTCCGCCGTCATCGTAATCAGCCCCGCCGGGCCGCCGTTTGCCACGATCGTATCATGCAGAATCTGCAGCGCATATGCGCAGGTGCGCTTCGCGCCGGGATGCACATTAAATACGACTGCGTTTCCACCGGCAATCATACTGATCGTATTATTGATAATCGTCTCGGTCGGATTGGTAGACGGTGTGATCGCGCCGATCACGCCAAAAGGCCCTCTCTCTTCCAGCATCAATCCTGCGTCACCCGAAATGGCGTCCGTCTTCAGGCATTCCGTTCCCGGCGTCCCGTTAATCACGCTGATATGCTTTTGAATTTTATCCTCATAACGTCCCATGCCGGTCTCGTCCCGCACGCGGCGCGCAAAGTCTTCCGCATGTTCCAGGCTCACTTTGCGGATCGCAGCGATAATACGCTCCCGGTCTTCCACCTTATAGTTCATATACCAGTTTCTCTGCGCTTCATACGCAGCGTCGATGGCATCTTCGCAGCGCACGAATACGCCCCGGTCTCCCTTCGGCGAAGCCTGCGCCGCCAGTGCGCCGGACGCGGTACTGCCGGATTCCAGACCGGCCAGCACTGTTTTGACGATCTGTTCTATCTCCTTTGCCGTAATTTCCATGAAACTACCTCCCTGTCTATCTGCTCATCTCCTGTGTCACCCTGCGTACGACTTCGGCAATGATTTCTTCCTTCGTTTTCGCGCCGCCTTCCTGCTTTTCCGGCGGGATACTGCCGCATCCGCAGCCCGGCGCCTGCGCGCTCTTTCCCATTCCCGGTTTTACGACCGGCGTCACCCCTTTCAGGCCGGACACATCGTCATTGCGCGGCGCGCCGGTGACAACGTTTGTGATCACGTCCTGCATATTGGTCGCCTCGCACGAACACGGCGGCGTTCCGCCCGTCGTAATGCCGAAATTTTTCCGGTTGTCGATCAGCGTCTGTACCTGTCCGCACGACAATGGGTTCTGTTTGCCGATAATATTGCCCGTGTACATCAGAAGGCTGGCATAATATTCCACCGACTCCAGTCTGTAAAAAGCCTCGTATGCGTCTTTGCCCCAGGTCAGCGCCCCGTGGTTTGACAGAAGCACCGCGTTGTAGCTGTTGACAAACGGGGCGATGGAGTCCGGCACTTCCTGCGTCCCCGGTGTCGCATATTTTGCCACCGGCACGACGCCCAATGTCGTCACCCCTTCCGTCAGAATCGGCTTTTCCAGTCCGATGCCCGCCACCGCAAAGGCCGTGGCAATCGGCGGATGCGCATGCGTCACCGCCATTACATTCGGATTTTCCTCATACACCCGCAGATGCATTTTGATCTCGGAGGAAGGACGGGAACTGCCCTGCAGCACCTTACCTGTCAGATCCAGCTTCACAAGCATCTCCGGTTTCATAAAGCCCTTCGAAACCCCTGTCGGCGTCGCCCAGATCGCATTCGGCCCGACCTTACAGCTGATATTCCCGTCATTTGCCGCCACAAATCCTCTGGCATACATACGCTTGCCAATATCAATGATCGCATTTTTGGCCTCAAAGTCGGACATATATTTCACGCCTTTTATCGTTACCATTTTTTCACCCTTTCTTTTTGTTTTTTTCTTTTTTCGTGCAATTTAGCCATAATTTTATAATAAAATTATAGCATTACACTTGGTTTTGTCAATATCAGGGTTGTTATTTTCTTTATTTATTTTTGGTTTTCTTTGTTTGTAAAGGGTGGTTTGCAAGGGGCATCATAGTTATGGCAAGAGCAACGCAGAGGCAGGCAGCAGACAGCCGCCGGGACCCGGGATAACGCGCAGATGAACTAACCGGTAACTGCGGCTAAGGCGCTCCGGAGAGCCGTCGCGCCAAAGTCTCCGTAACCGGTGGATTTCATCTGCGCTAAAAGCATCCCCTAAAGGGTCCCGGCGGTTGTCTGCTGCCTGTCTCTGCTGGCTTCCGGCATAATTTATATGAAAACCCGGTATTCATTATCCGAAATTATTCTTCTGTTTTTCAGGTGTTGTGGGAATGAGATTGCTTTGGGAATGGCGGAGCCTATGTCGGCCGATGAACAGCCGGAGGGGATGGAAAAAGTAATATCGGCAGGCTTTGAAGGGCGCATGGAGGTCGATTGCACGCTTGCCGGTATCGGTTGCCGCAGCAGTTAGAACTGCTTATGCCTGTAGCCCGGTATACAGCCGAAATGCTGCGCACCTGCTGAAAAACCAAAAGACAAGCATTATGGAAATATGCATAGCAGGCTATATTGATTGACAGTCACAGAGCTATTCCAGTATATTTAATTCATAAAACACGCAAAATCGCAGATATACAGGTAAATAGACATGAAAAATATCCATAGCATTGAATTT
>CATLGN010000144.1 GCA_949935685.1 uncultured Lachnospiraceae bacterium
CAAGTTCACAATACTGCTCCAGACAGGGAATGGTCACAAAGCCCTCCCCTTCCGTCGCCTCAATCAGATTGCCCAACTGAATGGCGCCATCCTGACACTGTTCCAGCAATTCCAGCGCCGTCGCATCGTTTCCTTTTTCCATGGCCCTTCTGATCTCATCATGTGCCTGCCCGAGCAGTCTGACAAAGCTTTCAGCCTGCTCTTTCTGTGCTTTTCTCATACATGCGCTCTCCCGTTCCCGCCGTCTCTTTCATATTTAATAAAATATATATACTACAATCGCTTCTCATTTTACTATAATTCAGCATGGAATACAAGGACTATGTTCCCCTTCCTTCTATTACCAGTCTTCAATGACAGTTTTTTAAGTATTCCATAAATGCCCTTTTGTTTTCCCGGGTGGAAGTTGTCGGTCGTCCCAAGTCTGCCCTGGAGCCGATCGCGCACTTTACTTCCAGAAACGCCAGTGCTTTCCCTTTTTTTATGACGGAAAGCTGCGCAGCCAACGATTCATACGTATCCACACTGACCGCGGACGGATACCCGCATCCGCTCGCAATCGCCGTAAAGTCAACGCCAGATGCCGCTGTCGGCATACCGCCCACCGTTTCATGCGCCTCATTGTTAATCACGATATGGATCAGATTGGGAGGACACTGGCTTCCGATCACCGCCATGGCGCCCATATGCATCAATGCGGCTCCATCCCCATCGATACACCAGACCCTTGTGTCCGGCTTCTGCAGCGCAATCCCCAGTGCGACAGAACTGCTGTGTCCCATTGAGCCCACCGTCAGAAAATCCCGTTCGTGCCCCTGCCCCGCTTTCTCGCGTATTGCAAAAAGTTCCCGACTCGCCTTCCCGGTTGTGGCTACGATCACATCCGTTCCTGCCGCCGCCGCAATGTATCCGATCACGGATTCCCGCGTCATAGTATAATCATTTTTATAAGATACCTTCCTGTCGGACGACAACGCATTCTTTCGGACAAGAAAGGCGGCGCCCTTTCCCTGTTTCAGAATGTCCCGCACTTTGTCCATCTCGTTTTTCAATGCTTCCGGCGTCGTACCGGCATCAATGATAACGACATGCAGCCCGATGTCCTCCAGTAACTTTTGCGAAATCTCTCCCTGAAAAACATGCTGCGGTTCATCGTGAACACCCGGCTCCCCCCGCCAGCCGACGATAAAAATGCACGGTATCCCATACACTTTCTCGTGTAACAGCGACGCCACCGGGTTTACAATATTTCCGATCCCACTGTTCTGCATATATACAACCGGGATCTTTCCCGTGGCCAGATAATACCCGGCGGCCAGCGCCGTACAGTTTCCCTCGTTTGCCGCAATAATATGCTTTTTCGAAATCCCCATATCATCAAAAAGATAATCGCATAATACCTTTAACTGTGAATCGGGCACGCCGGTATAAAAATCCGACCCCAGCTCCCGCAGCAGGTCACACACATCCATCATAACTTCTCCACTATAATATTTCGATAAATCTCATACAGGCCGTCCCTTGTCAGCGCAATCGGAAAATTCCCCAACCGTTCGGGATTTACCGAACTCACAAGCAGTTCCAACTGTTCTTCCCCCACTGCGCCGGCCAGTCCCGTATCCAGTCCGGCCCGAGACCGCAGTTCCCGCAGAAAACGAATCGCATCCGCGGGCGTTTCCTGCCGCAGACAACCTGCCAGCGCATGCAGCGTTTTCTGTAAATATGCCTGTCCCCGGCTGTCTGTGCAAGCCGCAAGATTTTCCTGCATATACGCCCACACTTCCGGCAGGCAGCGCATCACCGCATGTCCGTGCGGGATACCGGCCAGCGTCGTCAGTTTATAGCACATGGCGTGGGCAGCGGTTGTCTTCGTGATGTTAATCGCCCGTCCCGCAAGATTGGCAGCCAGCAACATCTGCCGGCGCTGCTCATAACCGCCCTCTTTCCAATATCCTTCGAAATTGTCAAGTATCAGCCCTATCGCAGTCTCCGCCAGCCGCTTGCTCTCTGCGGTCGCATGCACGGACCAGTACGATTCCACCGCATGCGCCAAAGCGTCGCATACTGTCGCTTTTTTCTGGTAATCCGGCAGTGTAAGCAGGTTATCGGGATGCAGCAGCACGTATTCCGGCAACGCGCTCTTATGCTCCACAGAACGCTTCTCACCGTCGACATAGATAACGGCAAACTGCGTCGCCTCACTGCCCGTTCCTGCCGTCGTGGGAACGGCCAGCAACGGTACATTTCCCGGGACAATCTCCTGTTCCAGATAACTTTTGTCCTCCCGCAGTCCCGCAAATACGACGATGCATTTCGCCACATCCATCGCGCTGCCACCGCCGACCGCAGCTACAAAATCACAGTGATGTTCCCGAAATACCCTGACCCCTTTCCGAATATCATCATATCGGGGATTCGGTGAAAAATCCTGAAAATATGTTATGGCAATTGCCCGGTTCCGTCCCAGATTTTTGATGCTGTTACAGACAGGCGTGCACACAGAATGTCTTCCACAGACAAGCAGAATATGCCTGACTTTTAATTCCGTCAATATCCGCTCCGTTTCACTTTCATACCGCAGGGGATCAATATAATATTGCATAACCACACTCCTGTCCACTACAGATCAGAGGGAATCAGGTTAATAATTTCCCTGATCGGCATACAGCAGGCATCGGCTTCTTTTGCCCTGCGATTCCGTAAAATCAGTTGCGCTGCGCGCTGCATCGCCGGGAAACCGCTGCGCGTCAACTGATTGGCATAGATCACCACATTGACGCCGCGACTGCGGAACTCATCTTCCGTCACGGTATGAAAAGTCGTCGGAACAACGACAAGCGGTGTAATCGCATCGTATTCCCGGAATTTCGCCACAAATTCAAATATTTCATCCGGTTCTTTTTTACGGCTGTGAATCATAATACCGTCCGCACCGGCTTTTACATATGCTCTGGCTCTCTCCAGCGCATCCACCGCTCCTTTTTCCAGAATCAGGCTTTCGATACGGGCCACAATCATAAAATCATTTGTCTTTTTTGCCTTTTTTCCCGCCTCGATCTTGGCGCAAAAATGCTCTGTCGTATCCTGTGTCTGCTCGATCTCTGTCCCGAAAAGAGAGTTTTTCTTTAATCCCGTCTTATCCTCGATGATAACCATGGAAACGCCGATACGCTCCAGCGTTTTCACCGTATACACAAAATGCTCGATCAACCCGCCGGTATCGCCGTCGAAAATAATCGGCTTTGTCGTCACTTCCATAATGTCATCAATCGTGCGCAGTCTGGAAGTCATATCAACCAGCTCAATATCCGGCTTTCCCTTGGCCGTCGAATCGCACAGGCTGCTGACCCACATTGCGTCAAACTGGCGTACTTCCCCATTCTGTTCCACCATTGTTTTCTCGGCAATCAGGCCCGTAATACCGCTGTGTACTTCGATCGCATTGATACAGCCTTTCATCTGTATCGCTTTTTTCAAACGTCCCCGCCGAAAGTCGGGAATCGCCAGTTCCGATGTCATTCTCTTTTCTATGTCGCGGATGGTTGCACTTTCCGCATAAGGAAATTCAATCAGTTTCCCGCCATATGTATTTAGAATCTTAATCACTTCATCGCGAAGCGGTTTTTGAATTCCGCTCCGCCAGTCGTCCCCATGTATGACAAAAGCCGGCTTCAGCTTCAGCAAATTTTCTCTGTAACTCAATTCCCTTTGTTCCACAACCTGATATACATATCGGATGTTTTCAAATAATACCTTACGTTCCGCAAACGGAATCAGCGGAAACCGTTTATAGCTCGCCACCGCATTGTCAGACAATACACCGACAATCACCCTTCCCATGCGGGCCGCCCGTTTCAGAATTTCAATGTGTCCGCTGTGTATCACATCGGTGGAAAACCCCATATATACCGTTCTTTCCGCAATCTCCCGCACATTCGCCGAGACTACGGCCAAATCTTCCTGGTTGTCAATTTCACGGCACAGGTACGGACCGGTATCATACAGTTTTATCTGCATTTCGGCAGAAACGTCCCGCAGCGCTTCCTCCGCATAGCATGTTACATTTCCCGCTTCGCAAAATCTGCAAATCTGTTTCAGCCAGACTGACCAATCCTTCTCTTTTAATTTATAAAAAGGCTGTACGGCAACCGCACCTTCAAAAATATCAACACCGACCCTGACAAGATGATCTTCATGAAATATCGCCTTAAAATCCTTCTGCGGCAACTCCATATCCTGATTCCCCGCTATGCAGGAATACGGATATGCTATCATATCGTCCAATATCTGCGTCTCAAAGACAAGATCGCCATGCAACAAAATAAGGTCATCATCCGCAAGCCAGGCACGGGCACAATATATGGAATAAATATAATTTGTCTCCGCATACCGCCTGTTGGGTACAAATGTATAGGTAAGTGGCAGTTTCAGAGAACGGCAATATGCTTCCACCTGATCCGCCAGAAAGCCGGTTGTCATGATAATCTCCGTAATCCCGCATTCTGCCAATTGACGCAACTGTCTGCTCAGTATTGTCTCATTCTCATACAGAACCGTCAGACATTTCGGACAGGATGCCGTCAGACTGCCCATACGGCTTCCCATACCGGAATTGAGTAGTAACGCTTTCATAAAATTTGTTTTTCTCCCCTGTTTGATCAAATCAAAATATTAAATAAGATATATATACTAATATTTTTTATTTTACTATATTATTGTCGTAAATACAAGAATAAGGCGCAAAATCAAAAAACCATGATTTTACACCTTAAATCAGGGAAAGATACACGCCCGATAAAGTAACGTATTGATACTTCGTATGCTGACCGCACTAATAGATTACGGCAATCGCTCAGAAACTGTGTTATAATAAAAATGGATCCGGAGCATTTTTCTTTTTACAGAGGAGGTGATACAATGCCAAATGATCTTGAGATTATGAAAGCTGCCATCGATGATTTTAAGAAAATTCAAGAGTATATGTTTCTTGCCAAAAAAGAAAATGCTACTGAAACATATGCGAAATTAAAAGATGAGTATCTGTCTTTAAAAGCAATCCTTAACGTTGCGGGAGTAAACCTTACCGGCATTGATAAAATCAAAGAATAACAGACACTAATAAACAGGCGTATATAAACTACGCCTGTTTTCTTACACAAAACAAAAAACGCCATACCCTCAAAACCGAACACTGAAATCCTCTCTTATCCCTTACATCCCTTTTCCTATCCGCTTTCCTTCTCTTACGCTTCTTCTCTCTCGGTTAAGCCCTCGACCTATTAGTAACGGTCTGCTCCATGCATCGCTGCACTTCCACTCCCGCCCTATCTACCCCGTACTCTCCAGGGGGTCTTACTTCCTGGGATATCTCATCTTGAG
>CATLGN010000145.1 GCA_949935685.1 uncultured Lachnospiraceae bacterium
GCAGCAGCCGTATTATGGTCAGGGGCAGAGCGGGCAGCAGCCGTATTATGGCCAGCCGCAGAACCAGCAGGGGGCGTATTACGGCCAGCCGCAGAACCAGCAGCCGTATTACGGTCAGGGACAAAGCCAGCAGTCCGGCTTTTATCAGCCCGGTCAAAACCAGCAAGACTGGCAGTATCAGCAATACCTGCAGTACTGGCAGAGCCAGCAGCAGCCGTATTATGGCCAGTCCGCTTATCAGGGGCAGAATCAGGGATATTACCAGCCCGGCAGAAAGAACGGAAAGAGTAACAAAGTATGGATAACGATAGGCATTGTCGTTGCAATTGTTTATGTCATTTTTTCCATAGGGATTTCTTTTGTGTATGGAAAACTCTTTATGGAATTTGCGGAATCGGATCCGGCTGATTTTATGGCGCAGGAGGATCCCTTTGATTATGACAGCGGTGGTGGATTTCACCAGAAAAATGACGATGACACGGAAGAAGACGAGAGCGACTGGTCGGAAGACGAAGCTTATGTGCCTTCTCCGGATGACACGTACTATTACGGCCCCTGTAACGCCGTCAACGAAGACGTGGCATATTCGTTTGTAACAAAGTCCTATTCCAATGAAGATCCGGACAATGATATTGATATTGTCATCAATTATGTGGAACTGGAAGGGGATATTCCCAATATCGACAAATTGAATGAGGCGCTGGAAACGGTTGCCCTTTATTATGCGGAAGACTTTGCAAAGGATTCTTATTATGCGGAATTCGGGGACAGTTATGCCGTTTATATTACTTCTTATGTGACATATAATGATGACGATATTGTGAGCATTGTGATGGATGAATATGTCAATGTGGATGACCAGTATCTCGTGGATCTGTATCCAATCAATATTGATGTAAAAAACGGCGTCATTCTGGACAATGACGGTCTGATTCAGATAGACGAGGCATTTGCCGGGGAATTCCGCAGAAGGAATGAGGAGCAGAACGGCACGGTGGAGTACCTCGATGAACTGACTGACGAAGAACTGGCGGCATATCTGCAGGATGGCAGCAGTATAATCGCCTATTATACGCCTCTTGGCATGGCGATCGGTCTGAACTACGAGACTGCGGGGACGACCGGATGGGTCACGGTGACATATAAGGATTACGAGCAGTATCTGTCAAAATTCTGAATGATATTCTTGCGGTCAGCGCAGCAGATGTGCGGACCTGTCTGTGTTTTAATCTGTTTTTTGCAGGACATTGTCCGGCGGAACGAAAGGCAGTCAGCGGCCTTCCGTTCCGCGTATCACGCAAAATCCGTTTCCCAATGGAAGAAAAAAGAATTGACAAAATCGAACGGATGTTTTATTCTATTAACAGAACAAATGTTCCGAATCGATATGGAAAAGATAAGGAGAGTTTATATATGGAAAGAGAAGAAAAATTAAAAGCGCTGGATGCTGCTCTGGGGCAGATTGAACGTCAGTTTGGAAAAGGAACGGTTATGAAACTGGGAGATCCGACGACGCAGATGAATGTTGAGACGATACCCACCGGTTCGCTCAGTCTGGATATTGCACTGGGACTGGGCGGCATTCCGAAAGGACGGATTGTGGAGATCTATGGCCCCGAGTCCAGCGGCAAGACGACCGTCACGCTGCACATGGTTGCAGAGGTGCAGAAACGAGGCGGAATCGCAGGATTTATCGATGCGGAACACGCGCTTGATCCCGTGTATGCTAAAAATATCGGCGTTGATATAGACAATCTGTATATTTCGCAGCCGGACAACGGGGAGCAGGCGATGGAGATCACAGAGACGATGGTGCGATCCGGTGCGATCGATATTATTGTCGTAGACTCTGTTGCGGCGCTTGTGCCGAAGGCGGAGATTGACGGCGATATGGGAGACAGCCATGTGGGCCTGCAGGCAAGGCTGATGTCACAGGCGCTCCGCAAACTGACCGCGGTGATCAGCAAATCCAACTGTACAGTGGTATTTATCAATCAGCTTCGCGAAAAAATCGGTATTATGTTTGGTAATCCGGAGACAACGACGGGCGGCCGGGCGTTGAAATTCTATTCGTCGGTCCGTCTGGACGTGCGGAAAATCGATACGCTCAAGCAGAGTGGCGAAGTGATTGGGAATCGGACAAGGGTCAAAGTGGTAAAAAATAAAATTGCGCCGCCATTCAAGGAGGCAGAGTTTGACATTATGTTCGGAAAGGGGATCTCCAAAGAGGGGGACATTCTGGATCTGGCAGCCGGCTGCAATATTATCAATAAAAGCGGCGCATGGTATGCCTATGAAAGCAGCAAAATCGGACAGGGACGGGAAAACGCCAAACAATATCTGAAAGAAAACCCACAGATATGCGCGGAGGTGGAAAATAAGGTCAGAGCACACTATGGCCTGGGTGACAAGCCGGATGCGCAGGAGACGGAAGCGGCGCCGGAACCTGCCGCTAAGAAAGAGACAACTGCCAGAAAGACATCGGAGAAAAAGAGCGCTGCCGAAAAAAAGGAAGCAGCCGCTAAAGCGGGCACGGAGGAAGGCTGATCAGGCGTATGACAGTGACAGCGATAGAAGAAATATCCAAAACAAGAAGCCGGGTTTATCTGGACGACGCATTCGCCTTTGTATTATACAAAGGCGAATTGCGCAAATATCATATGGAAACAGGGCAGGATGTGGATGCGGAAACGATTCGGGAACTGCAGACCAAAATACTGCCCAGGCGTGCCCGCCTGCGGGCCATGAACCTGCTCAGGACCGGCAGATATACCGAAAAACAGCTTTTGGATAAGCTGCTTGCGGGCGGATACGGACAGGATTTGGCAGAGGATGCGGTTGCTTATGTAAAGTCTTACCGCTATGTGGATGACCGGCAGTATGCCAGCGATTATATCACATGCCGTATGGGACGGTGCAGCCTGCGGGAAATCGAGCAAAAGCTTTTCCAAAAGGGAATTGACCGGGAATTGTTCCGCGCTGCACTGGAAGAACTCGAAGCGGACGGCATGACATCCGATGAGGAAGCGGCGGTGCGGCGGCTGCTGGAAAAGAAGCATTTTATGGCTGCGGGAAGTGATGAGAAAGAGACAAGGAAAATATATGCCTGCCTCTGCCGGAAGGGGTTTTCGCCGGAACTGGTGCGGCGGGTGATGCGGGAATATCAATCATAAATTTAGCCGTCCGGCATGAATGAACAGAGTTTTGCTTGACATAAACGCGAATTCCGTATAGAATTAATGTGTTGTAATTTTTGACAATTAGGGTGCGCGCCATGCATCCTATATCAGATATTCGTACAATGAAAAATAAATAAGGAGGTGCTCCTGTACATGCTCTATGTTGTAATAGCAGTAGTTGTTACGCTTCTTATTGCAGTACCGGTGACTGCCGCGTTAGCCACGTCTTATCAAAAAAAGGTTGTGGCGGCCAAGATCGGCAACGCTGAGGAAAAGGCAAGAGAGATTATTGATGAAGCATTAAAAACTGCAGAAGCTAAGAAAAGAGAGGGCTTACTTGAGATCAAGGAAGAGTCCATTCGTACGAAGAATGAGCTGGATAAGGAAATTAAGGAACGCCGTGCTGAAGTACAGCGCTCTGAGAGAAGAGTTCAGCAGAAGGAAGAAAATATCGATAAGAAAGCGGATTCTATCGAGAAGAAAGAAGCGGTGTTGACAGCCAGAGAAGAAGAACTCGGCAAAATGAAAGTCGAAGTTTCCAGGTTGAATGAACAAAGAGTACAGGAACTGGAACGAATCTCTGGATTAACCTCCGAACAGGCAAAAGAATATTTGTTGAAAACTGTTGAAGATGAAGTAAAACACGAAACAGCCATGATGATCAAGGAGATGGAGAGCCGGGCTAAGGAAGAGGCGGATAAGAAGGCAAAAGAGTATGTTGTGACTGCCATTCAGAAATGCGCCGCCGACCATGTGTCCGAGACGACGATCTCCGTTGTACAGCTTCCCAATGACGAAATGAAGGGAAGGATTATCGGCAGAGAGGGCAGGAACATCCGCACTCTCGAGACTATGACCGGTGTGGATTTGATTATTGATGATACGCCGGAGGCAGTGATTTTATCCGGGTTTGATCCGATCCGCAGAGAGGTTGCCCGTATTGCTCTTGAAAAATTGATTGTTGACGGACGGATACATCCGGCAAGAATCGAAGAAATGGTTGAAAAGGCGCAAAAAGAAGTGGAAGTCATGATCAAGGAGGAAGGGGAGGCCGCCACGCTGGAAGTTGGTGTACACGGTATTCACCCGGAACTTGTGAGACTGCTTGGTAAAATGAAGTTCCGAACAAGCTATGGCCAGAATGCGTTAAAGCATTCCATAGAGGTAGCGCAGTTATCGGGTTTGCTGGCGGCAGAAATGGGTCTGGATGTCAGACTTGCAAAACGGGCCGGACTGTTGCATGACATCGGAAAAGCGGTGGATCATGAAATGGAAGGTTCCCATATCCAACTGGGCGTGGAACTCTGCAGAAAGTACAGGGAGGGCGCTGTCGTTGTAAACAGTGTGGAATCCCATCATGGAGACGTGGAGCCCCAGTCATTGATCGCGTGTCTGGTTCAGGCTGCGGATACGATCTCAGCGGCAAGACCGGGTGCAAGAAGGGAGACAATCGAAACATATACCAGCAGATTAAAACAGTTGGAAGAGATCACAAACAATTTCAAAGGTGTAGACAAATCTTTTGCTATTCAGGCAGGCAGAGAGGTTCGCGTTATGGTAGTCCCAGAGCAGATTTCCGATGCTGACATGGTACTTCTGGCACGTGATTTATCCAAACAGATTGAAGCTGAATTGGAATATCCGGGACAGATCAAAGTCAATGTTATTCGGGAGTCGCGCGTGGTTGACTACGCAAAGTAAGGTGCAAAAAAGGAAACGGAAAAACGTTTCCTTTTTTAAAAAGTTTTGATTTTTTGGGTTGTTGTCCGATATGCAAGGAATTATAATAGCATGAGAGGGACAACATCGGAATACAGGAGGCGTATACAATGTTAGTATTAATGGGCGGCATGCTTGTCATTATTATCGCAGTTGTCGTGGTGGCGGCAGTTTCATCGGTGGTCTCCGCTGTGGCAGCGAGTGAGGACATTGATTCCTGATATAGTTCTATCGGGTTTGATACAACATGACAGATGCACGATATTTGCGGGACAGGGATTGGAAGGGATCTCTGTCCTGTTTTTTATGGGGAAATCCTGACACGACAAACGCATGGATGAACAAATTATGAACTTAGTATGCGTAAAGGATAGAAACGGAAAAAGTCTTGACAAGATTTCTTTTCCGTCAGGTGCGCAGCGTTCCGGCCGTACACCGGGCTACAGGTATAAGCAGTTCTAACTGCTGTAGCG
>CATLGN010000146.1 GCA_949935685.1 uncultured Lachnospiraceae bacterium
CGGCATAACGAAGCAATTGTCCATGCAGCGGTCCTCTGAGCCATTTGGCGAGCGGAACGCCGAACCCCTTTTTCGGTCTGTCCAGAAGTTCCTTCGGTATCATCTCATAGGCAAGTTCCTTCAAAATATGTTTTTTGTCCCTGTGACTGTATTTAAACGCCATCGGCATGCGAAAGCTGTATTCCATAATACGGTAATCGAGAATCGGGCACCGCACTTCCAGCGAGTAGCGCATGGACGCCCGGTCCATCTTGACCAGAATATCGTCCGCCATCTCCTGCCGGATGTCCAGTAGCATGCGCCGCATCTGCCAGTCATCGACGCACAGTCCCCGGCACACGATTTCTTTTTCCAGATCGGTCTTCGCCGACAACTGCTCTGCTGTCAGCATGTCCCGCATATGGTTCTCCCGTATATCCGTAAATAACTGCACCTTTGTATCGGGATTGCGATTTTCCAGAAACGCCCTGGCCTTTCCCGGCAGCCTTTTCTCCAGCGCCAGCCGCCGGATACCGGGCAGGCGCAGCGCGCCGTCCGCCAACCGTCCGACGCCGTCCAGACGCTGCGCCCAGTACGCCCAGTCATACATCTCATAGCCGCAGAAAAGTTCATCTCCGCCGTCGCCGGATAAAATAACCGTCGTCTCCTGCCTTGCAATCTGCGATACCAGCATGGAAGGAATCTGCGAGGAATCGCCGAACGGCTCGTCATAATACCGGGCAATGTCCCGTAGCTGTTTCAATAAATCCGTCTCCGAGACATACCGTTCGCTGTGCTCCGTTCCCAGATAGTTGGCAATCGCCTTCGCATATTCCGCCTCATTGCTGGCCGGATCGTCAAACCCGATCGTAAAGCTTCTGACCGGCTCCGTATTCACCTCTTTCGCAATCGCCGTGATCAGCGAAGAATCGATACCGCCGCTTAAAAAAGTGCCGATCGGCACGTCCGCGATATAACGCTTTGCCACCGCGTCAAATAACAGATCCTTCAGATGCCGTTTCGCCGTCTCGTAATCGTTCTCCGGCTCCCGGGAGAGCGTTTCGTACTGCCGCAGCAAATCCCAGTAATACGCCTTCGTAATCTCCCCCTTTTCCCAGACAATATATTCGCCCGGGTTTACCTTATACGTATCTTCAAAGATCGTATTCGGCGCCATAATGCAATGATGGCACAAAAAGCCGGACAGCACTTCCTGCCGGATATGCTTTCGAAATTGCGGGTACTGCAGGATCGGTTTCAGCTCCGAGGCAAACGCCAATTCTCCCGCATTGCCCGTAAAATAATACAGCGGCTTTTTCCCCGCCCTGTCGCGCACAAGCACAATGCGCCCCGTTTGAAACTCCGCAAAAGCCGCCGCAAACATGCCGTTGAGCATAGAAAAGCAGTCTGTCCCATATTCCTGATACAGATATAAGAGCACTTCCGTATCGCAGTCAGACCGGAAGCGATAGCCTTTCTGCTCCAGATCCACGCGGAGCTCACGGAAATTATAGATTTCCCCGTTGTACACAAGCCCCAAAGAACCGTCCGCCGAGAGCATCGGCTGATGGCCGGAATCCGAGAGGTCAAGAATCGAAAGCCGGCGATGGGCCATGCCGAGAAAAAGACCGCCGGGAAATGTGCTCTGGTATATCCCCGCGTCGTCCGGGCCGCGATGGGTCATGGTATTGTTCATCCGCTCCAGCACACCGGAGGGGTGGTTATGTTTTGAAATGTAGCCGCATAGTCCGCACATGTGGGGGTCTCCTGTATGATCTGCCGTGTTATGATTTGTCGCCTGTCGCTGGCGCCGTTGAATTGCCTGTCATTTTCCGGACAAGCAGCCGGACAACATTTTCCTCCGCTTTCCCAAGCGCAACGGCAAGCAAAACGGCTTTTTCCTCTTCCGTTTCACTGCTGTCCAGAACCCGATTGAGCAGACTGGCAAGTTCCGTCCTCTGCGAAAAACCATAATTCATCAGAAAATGAATGCGATTCAATTTGTCATGCGTCCGTTCTTTATACGACTGAAACACTTCATCCGACATCTGCAGTCCATCGGGCATCTTAAAATAAGGCATCCGCCAGTCCTGAATGATTCTGTATAAAGCGTAAACCTGCTCCTGCTGCGTCTCCAGCATCGGATTCCCTTCAATGACCTTCTCCCAAAGTTCTGCATAAAAAACCGTCTCGTCAAGGCGCCGCTTGACCAGTGTATCCAGCATACCGCCAATCATATTGCCACTGCCCGCTTCCAACCGGCGAAGCGTCTCCTCCTCCAGAATCACCTTCACAGCGTCCCTGTTTTCCAGCAGACACTGCAGCGCCTGACCGGGATTCTGTTCGCCTTTTATTTGTTCATAAATCACCCCGGCATCGATCTCGCCGTTATTGGAAAGCGACAATAATTTTTCCGCAAATCCTTCTTTTTTACCTGACATATGACCGCCCCATCCTCTCATCAGCCGCTAATATAGTTGTCCATGCGCTGTTGTCATTATCAATACGGTTATGAATTGTTTCCATCGACAGCGACGCCGGAATCGTCTCTCTCTGCCACGATGCGGCAACCCTGATATTGATATGGTTGCTTTCACTTCCTATGTTTTTCCCCAGTGTTGACCAGACAAACGATAAAGCGTCCCGTTTCAAATCATTCCCTGCAAAATATAACATGTTCTCTGCAAAAGGTTCCCAATGCAAATCCGGGATTCTGTCCTCCTGCATCTTTTTATAAACGGCTTTGCCGTCCTCCATCAGATAATAATACTTTTCCCGTCCCATACGGCGGCAGGAGATGAGTTTCTCCTTCGACGCCCTGGCGGCAAACTGCGAGAGGGCCGAAGGGCTGACATCCCCAATCTGCGCCAGTTCCTTATGACGAATTCCGGGCCGGGTGTCGATCGCCTCAAAAAACCATTCTTTACCGGCATAGTATTTTGCCATCTCCTCCTGCCTCTCTCTGTCAGACACCTTGCTTTGCTTTTTCTCCAACAGCTTCATTCCGCCCCACAGACTTCCATACAGAAAAATCTGCGCCTGCGCCAGATCGCCAAAACTGCGATACTGCCACATTTTATGCAGCCGGTCCGACAACTGGCGGTAGTTTGGCGGCGTCTGTGGATTTTCCTCCTCCGCCGCCGTCTCTGCCATCGTCTCCAGAAAGGCATGCACCTGTTCTTCTTCCATTCTCTTTTTGGCCTTCATCCGCTCCAGAATCGCATTACAAATTCTTTCCAGTTTTGTCCCTTCCATAGTCTATCCCCTGAACAGTTTATAAATTGTTTCGTTATGTATATTATATAATTATTATGTACAAAAGGCAAGTTGTCATACTATATTTTCTGCTCGCTTGCCACCGTTATATAGTCTCCGTCCTGCTCTTTCGAAAAATATGCCAGCCGCATATCGATGGTGAAAATACAGGAACTGCATTCGCAGGTTTCCTTACAGCAGTTCCGTAAAATCCGGTTTGTTTTTCCCTCGACAATATTTTTCTTTTTGCGCGGCACCACGGCCAGACCAATTTCCTGTCTATTGGGCGTCTTTTTTTCATATGCCTCGCAGCAGTTGCATAATATGGAACAGGTTTTGAAATTTCTGGCTGTGATCCTCTCCATCTGGCCCTTGAACCCCTTATATACCGACGGACTCCACGCAGGAACAAACAAAAACTGCGGTGTAAAGATCTCTGTCAGTCTGGCAAGATAGGATTCCGCCACAATATCCCGACAGATTCCGGTCATTACGTTTCCAACGTTTTCGATTTCGACGATTGTGCACTCTTTTCCCGGATCTTTCAAATTCTCAATCAGAGAATCGGCCTCGTCTTTCCCCCTGCTGAATCTCTCATACTTGTATTGTCTTCCGAGCAGGGTTCCGTCATATCCCAGAATATCGGCAATATTATTCCCGTCGTCCCATCTGCTCCCTGCGATTACCAGCAGCAGACCAGCCGTTATATCCGGCGATTTCCAGGAGAGCCGTTCCAGTTCTTCCCGTATGGCTTTCTGAATTGTCCGTTCACAGACAAACTCAGGAAAAATAATGATATTGGCTTTTTCTTTGAGCGCTTTATGTAACAGTGTAAGAGCCCTGCCTACACCCCATTCTATGTATCCCGGTACATATTCAATGTGAAAAAGCGCGCCTTCGTCTTGTTCGATTTGCGTCATCCCACGGCAGGCGAACGGAATAATGGCCACCCGCAGTTCTTTTCTTTCCACTGCACTTTTTCTTTCACTGTCATCCGTCCCCAGATCCAGTTTCACAATCCGCGGAGGCGTCTTTATTTCCTCCGGTATATCCTTTCGCTCAAGAATAATCAAATATTCCAGTTCATCGTGCAAAGATACGGATGGAATCACCGTATTTTTTATCACCTCATCTGTCATGGAACTGGCGGCATTTGCGTAAACAAAAATACGGTCATCGTAAAACTGATTCAAAGGCCTGCTTTCCGTCCTCTCATTTTGGGTTTGCTTCACATATTCGTCAACTGCCCTCAATATAAAAAACGGAAGGGTACACCGGTTCCATTCCGGCGTCCCGAAATCCTCCAGTCGATCTTCCATTTTCCGTACGGCTCTGATCAATTTTCTCTGGCGTTCCGTATCCGTGTCACATTTTTCACCCAAAATCGCCTTTACAGCCATGCAAAACCGATCCAGCTCTCCGATATTGGGATTATTCCGACGAGAATTTTCATTGTGCCAAATATACGCGCCGATAAACGCCGCCTGCGCTGTGATTCTTGTTGTCAGATAATCATAACAAAATGCCGCAAGATCAAATGGGTTATCAAACTGTGAGGCGATCGACAACAGTGCCTGTGAAAAAGTATCCTGCATTGTCTGGATTCACTCCTTTGATAAAATCATTCGTTTTTATTATAAATGTTTCCTGCTCCTTTGTCTTCCAGATTTTGTGACGAGCGGTCTGTCAGTGCCCTTTGCTCCTCTACGGGCGGGAAAAGATTTTTGATTTCTTTTGGTGTTTCAATCGAAGTATAGATTTCTACGCCTTTGCTGATCAGATCGGATAACTTTTCCAGACTTTTTGCCACCTTGCCTTCCTCTTCTCCATTTTCAAGCCTTCCTAACTCATCCTGCAATTTGTCAACATATTTATAGTATGTAATCTGTTCCATTTTCCTGAACGCATCAATTGTTTCCTGTGTTACTTTATTTCTAAGGCGCAGTGTTTCAAGCATCTCACACTGCCCGTCCAATATTACTCTTTCAGACGCCAACTCCAAAGCCATGCGCACCAGAGCAGCTATATTATGTAATATAACAAACCCCGTGGACGCAGCCGCGGATGTAACAATCGCAAATGTGATCCATTCTGATCCTATATC
>CATLGN010000147.1 GCA_949935685.1 uncultured Lachnospiraceae bacterium
ATGCTCGATCATGGGATTTCCGAGCGATTTGTCGTAATCCCATACCGGCCCCGCATACAATATCCCGTCACATTCATAAAAATACTGGCTCGTATACATGGCGTCCAGATGTTTACTGATTTCTTCCACCAGATACTTGCGGGCAAAACTTGTGATGTCGATGCCGGCGTCCGTGATGCTGCCCGACCGTATGGCCTGTTCCCTCTCCTGAAAGGCATTGGCAATATAAGCCTCCTGTGCTTCATCCGGCTCCTTCGGCCGGTCGATCAGCACATTCTGCCCGCTTTCCGTGACAAACCGGTATGACGCTTCCTGCAGCCGCTCCTCGTCATTGTATTCCAGTGATACCAGAAAGTCCGTTTCCGTCCGCCCCGGCTCCATATGAATCGCAACCCGGCCGCCGCCCGACTCCGCCGTATCCACTTTTTCCGACAACTGGTATGTCCCTCTGTAAGCATTGTTGATATACAGATCGACAAAGATACTGACCGGGGAACAGGCAAGTCCCATCTCCCCTGCCATATCATATACAATCCGGTCGCGGAGCATCGACTGATCCTGACGGTTTGCCAGCAGGATATATTTTTTCAAAAAACCGGTTTCCAGCAGGTCGGCGCCTTCTGTCAACGTGATCTGATACGGTTTTTTGTCTTCCAGAAACGTGGAATTGCCCCGCGCTTTCATCTTTGCAACCTGGCCGTCTCCCCGCAGCGTTCCGTCCGCATTGACCATCCGGTACAGTCCGGCCTCGTGATTGCCCTTTACCGCTTCAATATAGCTCAGACTTCCGGACTCGGTCGTCAGAAACAGCGCCGGCACATTGGCGGAGCGCATCACCACCACCGTATATGCCGCGCCGCCCGCCTCCAGCCGATGCTCGCCGTCGGTCAACAGACAGCGGCTGCCGCTCCCGATCGCATCCCGCCACCCCAATCTGTTTCCGTCCCAGCGCGCTCCCCGCCAGCCCGCATTTTCGATTCGCGCCGTCGCCGTATCGTCGCAGAACGACGGCAGAAAAAGGTACTCTTTATTATCATAATAATTGTGCCACAGGCTGATCTGCGCCGTCGCGCCCTGCGCCTCCACCGAAAAGACAATCTCCTCCGGCGACGCAGCCTTTCTGCCGCGCAGGAAACCTGCCGCCAGACAAATTAACAGCAAAGCCAGCCCCGATACGATAAGCAATCCCTGTTTTTTCTTTCTCATCTCCCGCCGCCGCTCCCGCTTTTTCCGCTGTTGTTTTCCTTTATCTGCCGCTGCGCTTCCTCATAGAACCGTGCGAGCCACGCCGCATTTTCCGCCGCGTCATAGCCGCTGCGGGCTACCAGCGCGGCATAGGCCGCCCGCCCGCTCCCGGCCGCCTGTCCCGTCTGCGCCGGACCAATCGCGTCCCCGCCGGGCAGCATTTGCAACGCGGTTTCCGCCCAACGCGCCGGCGGTTCGGATAACGGCAGCGTCTTTACCAGATCCGTTAAGGCCGCCTCCGGTGTCACGGTATCCGACATCAGTACCGGAAGGCCGGCCGCCTGCGCCTCCACAAGCGTCAGCGGAAGCCCCTCGAACAGTGACGGGAACAGCAATGCGTCGGCCGCCTGCATCAGTCCCGGAATGTCTGTGCGCACGCCCAGAAAGCGCACCCGGTCTGCCAGACCACGCTCCTGCGCCTGCTGCCTGAGCGCCGCTTCCAGCGGTCCGCAGCCACAGAGCCAGAGCTGCGCGTCCGGCTCATGCGCTGCAATCTCCTCCATCACGCGAAGCAGAAACGTATGATTTTTCTGCGGTTCCAGCCGGCCGATATGCAGAAAAACCGGGAGGCGCCGCACCGTTTCCCCCAGAAGTTCCCGCCGCTTCGCCTGCCGCACGAGCGGATCAAAGCGAAAATCCGCCGCCGTGATGCCATTGTATAACAGATAAAACCGCTGGGAATCACAGGCCCGTCGTCCATAGAGCCAGATTCCGGAACCCTTCGAGCAGGCAAAGAGGTAATCCGCCTGCCAGCGCAGCGGGTACTGCAGTATATTTTTCACAAACGCCGCGATACCGCTGCCGGAGGACGTATTATGACTGTGGACGATCGTCGCAAGTCCCGCCCGTTTCGCTTCCGCCAGATACAGCGACGCCGTACTGCGCATATGTCCATGGACAATATGATATTCGGGATGCGCAAGGAAAAAATCACGCCAATGCCTGCGGTAATGACCGGCCGTGGAAACACCAAAAGGCGCCATGGAATAAATCCTGCCGCCCAGTTCGTGCACTTCCTGCGTGTAATCGCAGACATCCTCCGTATGAATGACAAAATCAAACTGAATACGCTGCCGGTCCATATGCCGGTACAGATTCATCACCATCGTCTCCGCACCGCCGCGGTCCAGCCGACCCAGTACATGCAAAACCCGTATGCCTTTTTTCATATGCTAATCCTCTGCAGGTCTGACCGCCGTATCCACCGCGTCCGCGGCAAACCCCACATGGTCCACAAGCTGCTCCCATTCGTCGTCATAAACCCAGATCGTAATGCCGTCTTCCACCAGTACGCCGTCTTCTCCGTTCCACCGAAAGCCATCGGCAGAAACTTCCAGTTCCCCGCGCCCAAACAATCCCCTGCCCGGCTTTTTGCGCACCGTTTTATCGCCGCTGTCGATAACCCCTTCGTCGCAGAGACCGTTGATCTCCACAATGCTGAAATTTCCCGTCATTTCTTCCGCCGGAACCCGCAGCACCGTGCTCAGGTATTCCTTATAAAACTGCAGCGGCTGCGTATCGCCGTGAAACGTAAAGACAACCGTATGTCCCGTATAGGGAATCAGATTCAGATACGCATCCAGTCCCTGCGCTCCGCGCAGCGCCTCATGCGCCCGGTCCCGCGCCCGGTTCCGCAGAGAAACGTCCCATGAATTTTCGCTGTCCTGCATCCGTCTGTCCGGCAGATCATACCGCGCTTTCAAATATTGTCCCATATACAGTGAAGCCTTCTGCGAGCCGAACCGGTTAAAATGCGAAAAGTCCCGGAAATCCCCGACCGGGTCCACATCCAGTTCTTCCAGCAGATCAAAATAATTCAAAAAAGGCAAATCATAGGCATCCGCCAGTTCCCGGACATTTTCCGTATCATGAATCGTCCAGCCGATATTCGGGCCTTTAAAAAGAAACAGTTCGATGCCGTTTTCCCGGCACAGCGCCACAATCTTTTCCAGCGTTTCCCGGTTTTCTTCCGGGATCGGCCCTTCCGGCTCATCGGTGTAATAGCGGGAAAAATCCAGCGGTTCTTCGGTAATCTTAGCCGGCGTGTACGCGCCCTTTGTATAATTCACCCGCTTATCCGTAAAGTCCTCCCCCGACAGTTCCTTCCAGCGGTCTTTATACTGCAGAATGGGAAGCATCTGCATGGCATAAATATCCGTTTCAGTGTGGAGCATCCGGTATAGTTCCGTCATCTTGTCAAACGAAAACCGCAAATCCGTCATGGCATAACTCCACACTTCCAAATCGGACGGATCGGTAGCCTTCTTAATCGAAACCACTTCCAGGCCAATTACCCGCGGTTTCTGATAACGGAGCACTTCCTTCAGATATAAATATTCCGATTCAAAAGCCTGCGCCGAACAGCCGAAATCATACGAGGCAATCCCATAGTTTTCGTATAACACAAGCGGATCTACCGTACAGAACATCGTGCTGCTGCCGAGAAAGACCACGTCCATATCGTTTTTCTTTTCCGCATAAAACCCCTTTACCACATCGCTGCCCCGATGTTCCGTATCTTTTTTCAGCACATCCTGCACGGTCAGAAACAGTGCGGATAAAATTCCCAGAAACAGCAGAAGCCGCACGCTTCTTTGCACCAGACTTTGTTTGTTCATGTTTGATTCCATTCTTCTATTCTTTTACAGTGTATGGTTGTCCGTCAGTCCGCCTGTCAGAACTGCGCATAGATAAAGCCCGACATATCATAGGAGGGGCCGTAAAAACCTGTCACCAGCACGGCAAAAAACAACAGATACCAAACCGCCCAGCGAACCGGAAGCGGCCAGCGCGCAACCCGCTCCCGCATACTGCCCCGCTCCCGCAGCAGGGAAACGATCAGTAACAAAAACAATCCCGGGGCCAGAATCAGCCAGTCCTTTTTCGAAAGTCCCAGCTCCCACAGCCCTCCCGCCAGAATCGCCGCATTCCACCGCAGCAGTCCGCCACGAATCATTACAAAAGACTGGCGCAGCGAATCCGCCCGGAAGAAAATCATCCCCACGGCAAAGCAGACAAATGTGCGCAGACGCTGCACCCATTTCCAGTACCATGACGCCCGATTAATATGAAACAGCGCAATCCCTTTCGCAAACAGCGGCGCGCATATCTGCCCGCCCACAATCAGCAGCCAGAACCAGAAACCCTCGCCGATGACATATTTCCAGTCGTTCCCGTGCCAGACGCCCATTGCCGTCCAGAGAATCAGCAGTCCCGCCCAGGTCGGAATCTTCCGGCTCAGGCTCTTACCCCACCGTTTGCGGATGCCGGTCCCCATGCGATACCACAAATCCGATTTCAGCACCGGATACATAATATAATCTTTCAGCCACGCGCCGAGCGTAATATGCCAGCGCTGCCAGAACTCCTGTGTCGTGCACGCCAGAAACGGCATGCGGAAATTCTCGGGCAGTATTACGCCAAAACATTCCGAAACGCCGAGCACAATATCCATACACCCGGAAAAATCCGTATAAAGCTGCAATACAAAAGCAAAAGCAGCAGCCCACACATACAGTCCCGTGTATGTCTCCGGCGCGTCGTAAACGGCGTTGACAATTACCGCCAGCCGCTCTGAGATCACAAGTTTCAGGAAAAATCCCCATAAAATCCGCTGCACGCCGCGCGCCGTCCGCTCCGCATCAAACCGATTGGCCGCGAACAACGTGCCCGACAGCGCGCCGTAGCGGCTGATCGGCCCCGATACCATCTGTGGGAAATAACAGGTAAAAAGCAGCAGCCGGCCGGGATTCTTCTCGGCCTTGCATGTTCCCCAGTAACAGTCCAGCAGATAGCCGGTGATCTGCAGAGTATAAAAGCTGATTCCAAGCGGCGCCGCCAGAGACGGCAGGGAAAACCCAGCTCCGACCCCCAGCAGTCGCAGCGGCTGAAACAGCAGATTCATATATTTCAGCACGGCCAGCATACCGAAATTGACTGCCAGAACCGAAATCAGAACTCTTTTCTTCTTTTTGTCCGCCGCACTGACATTCCCGCCCGCTTCCCGCAGGTTTTCGTCCGTCTTCGCAAAATACCGCGCCGCAGGATAAACGGTCAAAACGCTGACCAATACATACAGGAGCGTATGCGGC
>CATLGN010000148.1 GCA_949935685.1 uncultured Lachnospiraceae bacterium
CTATCTGCATACCGTCAATGCGGAAATGATAACGGGGTTTGGAATGGGTGATATAAGATGATCGATTTGGAAAAACTGGAACGGATATGTTCTGCCTGCGGCATCTCTTCCTTTGAGCAGGAAGTGGGAGCGATGCTTACAAAAGAGTACGAAAGGCTTGGACTTGTCTGCAGCAGAGACCGTCTGGGAAGCGTAATCGCTGTCAAATGCCCGGAACAGCAGGGCCCCCGGATTATGGTTGCCGCGCATATGGATGAAGTCGGATTTATGGTGGAGCATATCGATGACAATGGTTTTATCCGGGTGCGGCCGATAGGAAGCTGGTGGAGCCATATGGTTCTGGGACAGTGGTATACGATCGTTACCAAAGACGGCAGGCAATACCCGGCGCTGATGGGAAGCATGGCGACGCACGGGCTGCCGCAGGAGATCCGCAGCAAAACGGTTCCCATAGAGGACGTGTATCTGGACGCGGGCGTGGGAAGCCGGGAGGAGCTGCTCTCTCTGGGGATTGCCGTGGGCGATATGATAGCGCCGCAGGCGCATTTTGCGGTGATGAACAATCCCAAATATCTCTGCTGCAAGGCGTTTGACGACCGCATCGGGAACTATATTATGACAGAGGTGGCAGAGCGGCTGCGGGACGCGGTGCATGCGCCCCTGTATCTGGCCAATACCGTGCAGGAGGAGCCAGGGCTGCGCGGCGCAAGGACCGCCGTGGAGACGGTACATCCCGACATTGCGTTTGCCATTGACACGACGTTGGCCGGTGATACGCCGGCCAACCATAATATCTGCAGTCTGGGCGGGGGCGTGGTGCTTTCGATGATCGACTCCAATTCCATTGCCCCCAGGGGTTTGGTGCGGTATGTGGAAAGTATCTGTGAAAAACACGATATTCCCTGCCAGTATGCGGTATTTAACAAGGGGGGAACGGATTCCGGCAATATACACAAGGCGTTTGACGGGGTGATCAATATGACGCTGTCCATTCCCATCCGGTATATGCACACGCATCACAGCATGATCCATGCGGATGACGTGGAAGCATGTATCCGCCTGATCTGCGAACTGGTCAGAGATATAAAGGAGGAAAGGCTATGTATGGAATAATCGCCACATGGAGAATGGCAAAGGAAGGTATCGAACTGGCATATGATATGCTGCAAAAGGGAGAGCGGGCGGGAAGCGCGATTGAGACCGCCATCCGTGCGGTGGAGGACTTTCCGTATTATAAATCGGTTGGTTACGGCGGCCTGCCCAATGAGGAACAGATCGTGGAGCTGGATGCCGGTTATATGGACGGCGATACGATGAGCGTGGGCGCTCTGGGCGCGATCAAAGATTTCGCCAATCCGGTCAGCATTGCGAAAAAGCTCAGTGAGGAAAAAGTAAATAATGTACTTGTGGGCGCAGGTGCGGAAAAGTATGCCCGTGAACGGAATTTTGAGGAGAAGGAAATGCTCACGGACCGGGCGAAAGCTTTTTACCGCAAAAAGAAAAAAGAACTCGATCAGGAGCTGCGGCCCTACGACGGGCATGACACGGTGGGAATGGTGTGTCTCGATCAGTCCGGGACGGTGACGGCGGCTACGAGCACGAGCGGCCTGTTTATGAAGCGCAGCGGCCGCGTGGGGGATTCCCCGATCGTGGGCTCGGGATTTTATGCGGACTCCGAAGTGGGCGGCGCCACGGCGACCGGACTCGGCGAGGATCTGATGAAGGGCTGTATTTCGTATGAGATTGTCCGTCTGATGAAAGAAGGGCTGAAACCGCAGGAAGCCTGTGAAAAGGCAGTCTCTGAGCTGGATAAAAAGTTACGGGAAAAACGCGGGGAGGCGGGCGATCTGTCGGTGGTTGCCATGAACAATCAGGGAGAATTCGGCTGCGCGACCAATATCGCGGGCTTTTCCTTCAGCGTTGCCACCGGAGAACAGGAACCGATTGTATATCTGGTCAATCGAGAGGAGGACGGACATTGCACATTTGAAGAAGCCTCTCAGGAATGGCTGGAGGAATATATGCGCGTGCGTATGGCGCCGGTTGAGGAATAAGGGATGAGAGAGAAAATTGTAAATCATGTGACGGAACTGGTTCCGGCACTGGTGGAAGACATCAAAACGATCTGCAGCATGGATTCCCGGCAGGATACGGCGACGCCGGAAGCGCCTTTCGGAGAACGGGTGGCAGACTGTCTGCATGAGGCGCTGCGCATTGCGCAGCGGCTCGGATTTGAGACGGAAAATGTGGGAAACCGTGTGGGTATCGCAGCCTGCGGACCGGATACGGAAGATTATATCGCCTGTGTGGGACATCTGGATGTGGTGGACATCAACGGCGTCTGGAAGACGGACCCGTTTGTCTGTACGGAGAAAGACGGTGTCTTATATGCGAGAGGGGTGCTGGACAATAAAGGCCCCACATTCTGTTGTATGTATGCGCTGAAAACACTGATGGATCTGGGATACGAATTTCCCATCCGCGTCAAAATCATATTCGGGACGAATGAAGAGACGGGCATGGAGGACATGAAGTGGTATTTTCAGGATCACAAATATCCGCTGATGGGCTGGACGCCGGATGTGAAATATCCGGTTATCTATGCGGAGCGCGGGCGGGCGGTATTTCGCTATAGCCTTCCGCGGGATAAAACGGAGGAACTGTATGCCTTTATGAATCAGTTTATCCTCAATCAAAACGATCTTGCGGTGAGCCTCGGCGTCGATTATGCGGATGAGGAGTTCGGCAAAAATCAGGTGCGGAAGGTGGAACTGTTTCAGGATGAAGACAGTTGCGGTCTGACGCTTGTCTCCAGTTATCCGGCATCCTACAGTCTGGATACGATGGCGGACGCCCTGCGGAAACTTTGCAGCGAGCATATGATTCTCATTTTGGATTCCCATATGGACCCGGTATTTTTTGAGAAAGACAGTTATCTGATCAAAACGCTGGAGCGGGTCTATGAGGAGATTATGGGCGAGGACGGCAGCGCAGTGACGACCACGGGCGGAAGCTATGCCAAAGTGGTAAAAAATATCGTGCCGTTTGGGCCGAGCTTCAAAGGGCAGAAAGGAATCGGGCATATGCCGGACGAATGGATGCGGATATGCGACATTGAAAAGAATACACAGATTTATGCATGGGCATTGCATGAGCTGATGGAAGGGCTGGAGGGAGCGCGATGAAAAGACTGGGAATTTCCGTTTATCCGGAACGGGCGTCAAAGGAAGATTGTTATGCATATATGAAGCTGGCGGGGAAATATGGGTTTCAGCGTGTGTTTACCTGCCTGTTATCGGTGGAAGAGGACAAAGAAAAAATTGTAACCGATTTTACGGAATTTTGTAAAACAGCGCATGAGAACGGCCTGACAGTCTCGGTGGATACAAACGGCGCGGTTTTCCGCCGGCTGGGAGCGGCGCCGCGGGATTTGTCCGGTTTTGCCGGGATGGGCGTGGACATCATTCGATTGGATGAGCATTTCAGCGAAGCCGACGACATTGCAATTACCAAAAATCCGCAGGGCATTATGATCGAGTACAATGCATCTTCCACGCAGGCGCTGGAGGTGATGATCCAAAAGGGTGCGGACAGAAGCAATATGTGTCTTTGCAGTAACTTTTACCCGCAGAGAAATACGGGTATGGGGCTTCGGCGCTGGCAGGAGCTGAATGCCTGGTATCAGCCGCTTGGTCTGAACAATGCGGCTTTTGTGACAAGCCGGGAACCGCATACGCATGGGCCGTGGGAAGTTTACGACGGACTTCCGACGCTGGAGATTCACCGCGACCTGCCGATCGATCTGCAGCTCCGCCATCTGAATGCCATGGGACTGTGCAATGATTTCCTGATCGGCAATGCGTTTGCCAGTGAGGCGGAGCTGAAGGCAATGGCAGAGACAGATCTGAGCAAAATTACCATTAAGGTGGACGCCGCGGAAGACATTTCCGCGATTGAAAAGGAAATTATTACGTGTGGCATTCATGCGTGCCGGGATGACTGCAATGAACTGGTTGTCAGATCGAGCTGGCCGAGAGTACAATATAAAGAAGAAAGTATTGCGCCGCGTAAGAACGGACGGGATGTCTTCACAAGGGGCGACGTGATTATTGTCAATGATAACCTGAAACATTATGCGGGCGAACTGATGATTGTATTAACGGAGATCAAAGCGGACGATGTCTATAACTATGCGGGACATGTGAGCGGCGGCGAGCAGCTTTTGCTGGACTGCATCAAACCGGCATACGGCTTTGCATTGACGATATAGGGCGATTGGATGTAACAGAGGTGAATGGTATGGAAAAAGTGGTGGAAATTTGCTGTGGAGGTTATGAGGATGCGCTGGCGGCATACCGCGGCGGCGCAAAGCGCATTGAACTGAACAGCGCGCTGTATCTGGGCGGTCTGACACCGTCCGTGGGGACGCTGCGGCTGACAAAGCAGCATACGGATCTGAAGGTAATTGCCATGGTGCGTCCCAGAGGCGCAGGGTTTTGTTATCGTGACGCCGACTTTGCGGTGATGAAGGCGGATGCGGAGGAACTTATGAAAAACGGCGCCGACGGGATTGCTTTCGGCTGTCTGGACGGAGAAGCAAAGCTTCATGAGACACAGATCCGGGAAATGGTGGAAATCATAAAGCGGTATTGTGGAGAAGCGGTATTTCACAGGGCGTTTGACTGTGTGGCGGATCAGGACAGCGCGATGGAGAAACTGATCGCAATGGGGATCGACCGTGTCCTGACCAGCGGCGGCAGAGCGAAGGCCATGGACGGCGCGGAACAGATTGCCGCCCTGCAGAAAAAGTACGGCGACAGGATAGAGATACTGGCCGGCAGCGGCGTCAATGCGGATAATGCGGCAGAACTGATGGAGAAGACCGGAATCCGGCAGGTCCACAGTTCCTGCAAGGGATGGCTGTGCGATCCGACGACCAACGGGCCGGACGTATCCTATTCCTATACGGAGCTGCCCCACAGAGATGCATACGAGGTTGTGGACGAAGCGTTGGTGAAGAGGCTGGTTGAGACGATATGAATTTTCAGAAGATAAGAACGAATGAAAAGGCACGGTACGCCTGGACGTTTATCAGCGTTTTGACCGCAGGTTTTCTGCAGGCGGCCATTATGCAGATTTTTATGAATCCGATCAACCTGCTGTCCAGTGGGTTTACCGGGGTTGCGATTCTTGTGGAAAAAATCACTTCCACGTTTTTCGGATTTTCGTTTCCGGTTTCTCTGGGCATGCTGGTTTTGAATATT
>CATLGN010000149.1 GCA_949935685.1 uncultured Lachnospiraceae bacterium
CTCTGTGTTGTCTGCGCCCATGTCCTCTGTCTCTGCGTTCTCCGCGCCGGCGTCCTCGGTTTCCGGTGTTTCCGTATCTTCCACCGGCGCCGCTTCTGTCTCCGGCGCTGCCGCACCTTCCTGTGCAGCGCATCCGACTGCCATTGCCGATGTCATCATAACCGCAAGCATCACTGCCGCCATTCTCTTTTTCATAATCTTTCCTCCTGTTTGTGACTGAATTTTCGCTACAAGCAGGAGTATATAAGATTGCTTTTCATTTGTAAACAATATATGAACAAAAATAAGGTTTTCTTAATATTTGTTCATTATTTATTCATATTCTTAAGAAAATTTACAGAGACGGATACAGATTTTCCAGAATATCCACACACCGCTCAATGCCCAGTCTGCCCCGGTCCAGCGAAATATCGTAATTGCTGATGTCGCCCCATTTGTACTCCGTGTAATAATTATAATAAACACTGCGCTGTTTATCGGTTTTGCGAATCAGCGCCGCAGCCTCGTCCCGGGAAAGATTATAATGCCGTTTGACTACTTCCAGCTTTGTCTCCATATCCGCATGGATAAACACACTGAGCATCCTCTGGTTATCCCGCAGTATGTAATCCGCCCCTCTGCCGATAATAATGCAGGGACTCTGACCCGCAAGATCTTTGATAATCTCCGCCTGCAGGCTGAATAATTCCTCATTCATCGGAATCTTTTTCATCTGATACTCCAGCCCCACTTCCATGGAAAACTCATACCACTTCCGATTGATCCGCTTTTCATCCACTTCCAGAAGCGACGCATAATCCGCCTCACTCCGTTTCGATGCCATTTCAATCAACGCCATATCATAGTACGGTATGTGCAGTCTGTCCGACAATGCCTTACCGATTTTCCTTCCGCCGCTGCCAAACTGGCGGCTGATCACGATTACCTGATTGCTCATATACGTCATCTCCCTTCCTGTTACTATCAGTATAACCGGTAAACAGGCGCGTGTAAACAATTCTCCGGTATCTTTTCAGCCAGTGATACTGCCCGTAAAGCTATGTTTCTTTGCGCCGCCTGTCTGTAATACGGGATCCCTATATGGGTATCCTTCTCCATTCTTCTGACAGGCAGGACAGTACACACTACTCCTGCCGCCAACCACAATACGGCAAAGCCTTTCTCCGCATTTCGTACAGGGTTTGCCCTCCTGCCCGTAAACCCGCAAAAATGGCGTATTGCGGTAGTCCTGCCCCTTGGTTTCTAAATATTCCTCCGGCGTTATTTCGTTCGCTTTGGTAAAATAAGAAATGCGCTCCGGGACAGCGGCGGCAAGCCGTTCCCATTCTTCCATATTCAGGCTGTTTGCCGGACGTGCCGGATAAATCCCCGCCGTAAACAAAATCTCGTCAGAATAGATATTGCCTATGCCTGCAATAACGCTCTGATCTAACAGACAACTCTTCACGGCTTTTTTTCGTTTTCCCAAACGGATGTTCAAGTATTCGGCAGTAAGCAGCCTGTCAGACGGCTCTGCGCCTAATTTTTCAATGCCGCTGTATGTATCGGCTTCGTCTCTTTTCAGCAGCCAAAACCGCCCGAAGCGGCGTGTGTCGGAAAACCGTAATTCTTTGCCGTTACTTAGGCTGAAAATGATGTGTGTATGCTTTTCTTCCGGGCAGTCAGCCGGGGTAATCAATAAGCAGCCCGTCATTCGTAAATGCACAATCATACGATCATTGCTGTTTAACTGGATCACAAGGAATTTTCCCCTGCGTGTCATGTGGGAAACGGTCTGTCCTTTCAGCCGACTGCAAAATTCATCAGCCGCAGGGTAAGCCGTAACCTCCGGGCGTCTTACCGTTACATTTTCAATCGTAAGCCCCTGTATCTGTGGCTCAATCACTCTTTTTATTGTCTCAACTTCCGGCAGTTCCGGCATGGTTATCACCTTTGCGCTCCGCTCCGGTCGGCGCAAAACATGCGTCCCCCGGACGCATTGCTCTACGCTCCGCTCCGGTCGGCGCAAAGCATGCGTCCCCCGGACGCATTGCTCTACGCTCCGCTCCGGTCGGCGCAAAGCACGCGTCCCCCGGACGCATTGCGCCCTTTCTTGTAGATTTTTTTATCTGTTCGTAGTAAAAATAATTGACAATCATATATTTCATGGTACAAAGGGTAAAGCTGCGGGTATTTTCCCTTTCTATAGTCCATAATGACGGTTTTGTAAGCACCCCGCAGGTTGCGGTTTTCCAAGCATATCAGATTGCATTGTGACATTGCCCGCCGTATAATCGCTTTTATGTCCGTAATGCCGGGAAATATCGGGGAGATAAGGCAGGTAGTGCGCACACCTGCAAGATAAAACGCTTTCATGGCGGCAAGCCGCCTTTCTATCGAAACGGCATTATCCATATCCTCCCGAAAATTTTCGTCCAGTGTGTTAATAGACCACGAAACACGGGCATTAGGAAACGATTTTGTCAAGTCAAGGTCACGCAGTATCAAATCGGATTTTGTGGCAATGGAGAGCTTTGCGCCGCTTCCTTTTAGCTGTTCCAGTAAAGCCCTTCATGGCGCAGGACAATCTTACAGAACGCATGAAACGCATATTCAATACGCTCTATGAACGGTTCAGAATATCTCATTTTCACTCACTCCCTTTCTTCCAGTAGGGGATTATTACAACAAACTCCCATACAGCATAAAGCGGTACAGGCATTTTGGTAATATGCGTTATCAAGACATACTAAATGATATGTGTGTTCATACTCATAGGCGCAATAGCCCTTGCTAATGGCTCGGCTTTTTTTGACAGGCCAATGGCTACCCGATTTTGTTGTTGACATATTTTGTATTTCATCACGATTTCCTTTGTCTGCTGACTTTATAGAAATAGCTTTTTTGAACATAAAGAGAGCCGACAAATCTGTGATTTTTGCTGTAAACGACAGGATTTTTTTCGGAATAATTTTATTTCAGACACCTCGCAATCTTTTTTGTTATCCGCTTAGGCAGTCCTTTCTTATTCTTTGCATTTGCACACACCACTTTTCCCACCGGTTTCATGCCTGCGGTCCTGAAAAATTCGTCCATACTGCGGATCGCCCCTCTGCTCTGTCCGAATATCCACGAAAAAGGCGCAGGGGTATTGCAGGAAGTCAAAATCATATATTGCTTCCCCCGTAAGCGTGGTTTTGGAAATGTATCTGTTTCTTCCATAGCTGTTCCCAGCAATCGGTCAAATACGTTTTTGACAGGAGCCGGAACATTCGCCCAATAGACAGGGGCGGCAAGGATAACAAGCCGACTCTTATGTAATAACAGGGCAATTTCCTGTATATCATCTTTCTGGACGCAAATATGCGTATCCATACAAATCCGGCAGCCTGTACAGAAAGAAAGTTCCTTTTCATACAGATTGATTTTCGTTACAGCATACCCCGCCTGTTCAGCTTTATGAACTGCCAAATTCAACATGGCAGCTGTCGTTCCGTCTGTATGAGGACTGCCTAAAATGGCAAGCGCATTTTTTTCATTCATAATCATCCCCTCTTTGTCGCAATCGAATGGTAAACAAGAGAAAAACCATATTCCAAAAATTTTATTTTTGATAAACCCATTGACTTTTTAATATATTCTTCTTTGTTAGCGGCAAGTTGAATGATTCCGGAAAGCATACCCCAAAAATTCAATATGGCAGGCATAATTTCCAAATCATCCCGTAAATCCCCCTTTTCCATGCCGAATAACAAAAAGTCTTTTATCTTTTCATTTATTTCTTCCCCGATTTGATAAGTTTCCTTTTCTTCCGGCAAATAGTTTTTGCTCTCAAAATCAATGTTGATTTTATCCAATACCATTTTGAAATAAAAAGGAAATTCCTCTTGATACTGCACCAGCCCGCGGCAGATAAAGTCGTATCTTGCTTTCGTGGCTTCATGCTGTATCAGCGCAGAAGATATATAGCCGTCAAGTTTCTTCATACTGTTCAATGCCAAAATGCCGACAATCTCCTCCTTGTTTTCAAAATATACATATAATGTTGCCTTACTGTATCCGGCGGCTTTCGCTATATCGTCCATAGAAACCGCGGCAATCCCCCTTTCCATAAATAAAGCGGATGCCGCAGACACTATGTTTTCCCGGTGTACGCTTCTAGGCTCTTTCTTTCTTCGTCCCATGGGTTCCTCCTTGCAGTAATTAAACTTACAGTTTAATTATATAGAGAGTGTTCCTTCTTGTCAATGAGGTTTAGCGATAAATGTATTATGGCAACTTGCAAGTCCCTATCCGTAGCAGAAATTTTATCATTTTATTTGGAATTTCCCAAAATAGTAGCGGCATATTGTAAATCCCGCAGTATGCAATATTGGTTGACATAGGCCCTTATTTCTTCTCTGTCCATATCGTCCCCCACTTTCTTATGATGATAGACAGTCTAATATTGGACATTGTAATCTCAGACATTTTATACTTCGTCAAGATGCTTTGGATCGATTTTTACGACAAACGCATAAATAAACAGACTGTGAACATTTCAGAAACCGAAGCGGACAGAAACGGAAAAGTCTGCGATGCAACATACTTCCGGCATAGGCGCAGCATTGCGGCCGGGCATCTTGCGGAAGGTATTAGCGGTTCTTATCGCTGTGTCCTCGCCCGCAATTTCCGGACAGGGATGTCCGGAAAAGGCCGACCTGCGCCCGGATGGCGCATGGAGGCCGGTTGCACGCCTGTCGGCATCCGTTGCCACAGCGATTAGAACCGCTTATGCCTGTAGCCCGATGCCCGGCTGCAATGCTGCGCCCATGCCGGAAAGTCATACTACAATCAGGATTTTTTCCGTTTCCCAATTCCCATATATTTTGTGTTATAGTATTCTATATGCTTTTGTTTCTCTCATCTTTCCCTTATCCGAATGCGTAATGTCCTATGGGAAGGTATCATCTGAGAAAAACTTTAAGAGAAAATTCAACTGCGCTAAATTTAGTGTTTTCATCAGAAATCGGAGAGGTGTCAGACAATGAGATTAAAGAATGTTTTAATTGTCGTAAAAGATATGGAAAAGTCAAAACGGTTTTACAAAGATTTGTTCGGTCTTGATTTGCTACTTGACAATGACGGCAACATGATTTTAACGGAAGGGCTTGTGCTGCAAGACGAAAAAATCTGGAAAAAGTTTTTAGGAAAGGAGATTATTGCGAAAAGCAATTCCTGTGAATTGTATTTTGAGGAACCGGATATAGAAGCATTTATTGAAAAGCTGGAACAGTCCTAT
>CATLGN010000150.1 GCA_949935685.1 uncultured Lachnospiraceae bacterium
TAGAAGAACTGAATGGTTATGAGAAACTTTATCTTTCCGGATTTACCTATCGGGAAAAGGAAAAAGCGGAGAATATGTTGAAGGAGCTGTCGGAAAAAGGAACCGAAGTTTACATTGACATGCAGCATATCCCGGTGAATATGCTGACCGGAAAAAATGAGTTCATGGGCGTCTATGCGCAGTTTGTGCAGTTTACGGAAGACTTTCCGATTTTGGAGAACGATAACGGCAATCAGTTTAAGCTGGATTTTAAGGCCGGCGGATATGGCCTGTGGGATACGGTGTACGTCTCCGGCTGCGAGGAGGTTTTGAAAGAAACCGTTTATGATCATAAAAGCCATCTGACATATCTGGGGCGCAACAATGATCCGAATGTGACGTTCATGGGATTTAATCTGATTTACTATTATCTGACATCGCCAAACCCGGATTTGGGCCGGTTTCTGGATGAAGCGATGGGGCTTTCGGCTGAAGAACTGCCGAATCCGGAGACGGTACCGATTGCGGTGGAGCGGGATGCCGGTAAAATCACCGTTCACTCGGAGCGGGACGGCGTAAACTGCAATATTGCCGCGTTGGAAGCGCTGGCAGCAGACCGGATTATTACGACGCAGGAAAATCTCTGGGTTGTAAATCGGGGTGACACGGTATTTGCGATTGTGAATGCAGGACAGGAGCGGGGAAAGGCTCTCAGTATTTTGGGGATGGCCGGTCTGGCGGTTTTATGGATTGCAGTCTATGTCCTGCTGGAAAATAAAAGTAGTGATTCAGCCGGTGCACCGGAGACGGCAGCGGGTTGAAGGAGGATGCGCGGCAAAGCGGCAGGTATGTAAAAACGGAGGGAAAAGGTATGAGAAGAAAAGGAAAGAGGCTGATGTTGATCGCAGTGCTGTCGGCAGCTTTGGCGGCAGCCAATATCAGCTTCGTCAGCGCAGAGGAGGAGACGGTTTCCGAATCGTCGGAGAGCAAATCGTCTTCGTCCGACAGCGGTTCGTCATCGGAGAGTAAGCCGTCTTCGTCCGACAGCGGTTCGTCATCGGAGAGTAAGCCGTCTTCGTCCGACAGCGGCTCGTCGTCGGAGAGCAAGCCGTCTTCGTCTGACAGTGATACGCCGTCAGAGAAGAACCCCTCCGGTACAGAGGCGGGAACAGACGGTTCGGCAGAGGAATCGAAAGACACGGATACATCGGATCAGACAGAGGACAAAGGCAATACCGATCAGCCGGACGGCGCGGATGAAACGGATCGGTCGGACGGCGATCAGGCAGAGAGCGCCGATACGGATACGACGGAAGACGACAGCGCGGCGGCGGATCCGGAAGCCGGCGCGGACGGCGAAGATGCGGCGGGTTCGGAAACCGATGCGGACGGCGAAGATGCGGTGGATTCGGAAGAGACACTTCCCGACGATGCGGCAGCCGCGGACGGCACGGCGGAGGAAGCGGAAGAAACTGCCTTTACGAATAAAAACGGCGAAGATGTGATACCGTCCACATTGGTGGGCGTGGACTATACAACGATCGCGGAGAACTATGACGGAGAGCCGAATGTCATCAAGCGGTATGCGCTTTCGGATACCTGTGCGGCCAATACGATTATGGAAAGCTATATCGATGAAGACGGCAATCTGATTATGGTGATCAGTCAGGGGAGCGAGTCGGCGTCAATGGGGCTGGAAGCCGGGGACGGCAGCGACAGCGGTTCCGGCAGCGCCGCAGCGCCGAGTATTGACGGCAGCTTCAACGGATGGGACGGGATTCCCAAATCGTATGAATATAACTGGGACAATTCCCAGAACTGCTGGCAGTGGGGAAACTGGGTGACGGATCCGGTAACGGGCGAGCAGGTATGCTATAAGACGGAAGAAGGCACATATGACAGCAATGTGCGCCATGAGATGCAGTTTTATACAGACGGAGAAAATGTATATCTGAAAATTACATATGCCACAATTTATGGTTCTTATGCAAACGGGAACGATTTCCAGTTTGAGGTGGACGGCAAGAAGGCGTCCTATCAGGTGGAATGGGCGGACGGTTCGCAGCTTGCAGGCAGCAATGCGTCACCGGGCGTATATCCGGTGGAAGTACGGCACAGAGACAGTTCGGTTTCTTATGGATTGGCGGATGGCGCGGTCGCTTATTATCGTGTCAACGAAAATAATGTCAATAACCAGTTGGAGCTTAAGATACCGCTGGCTGAGTTTCAGAGACAGAACGGCGACATCAATCTGGACAATTTCAGCATGATTCAGTTTTATACGCCGAATCTGATGTACAATAAAATTTCGGCCGCGGGCTCTCCTACGGGCTCGGTTCCTTTTGCGGCGGCGGCATTTTTACTCGTACCGGCCAGCTGCGTATGGCTGAAAAAGAAAAACAGGGAGGAAGAGGCATTTGCATGAGTGAACGGCATGAAGCATATTTATACCATGTTACCTTCAATGCAATGCACAATCTGGCTTTGGACAATCCCAGAAAAATGCATGCCCATACGTTTCGTGTGGGCATGTATGTCATTGAAAAACAGGAGGATCATCCTGTTTTTTTAAGTAGCGAGAAGATGTTGGACGAGTATTTTTCGCAATATCAGGGAATCCGCCTGAATGAGCTGGAAGCATTTCGGGACATCGTTCCCACGCTGGAAAATATGGGAGAGGTTTTTTACCGGGATCTGAAACCTGTTTTTGCGGAAAACGGGATGCAGCTTTTGATGCTGGAATTGGGCGACAGCCCTGTTTCCACATACGCCATCGGAGAAAAGCTGCTCTTGGGAAATGCATTCAATCTGGCTGCGGAAGGTGCAGTGGAGAACTATATTAAAAGGGTGAGAGAACGGTATGGAAGACCGGCGATGGGGGAGAACAGATGATGAAGGCAGCTTTGTCGGTATACATGGTACTGCTGGTATTGTTTGCGGCCTGGATCTATATTCTGACGGTTTTTAAGAGACGGAAACTGGAATTCTATTATTTTCTGACGGGCAGTATCGGGACATTTTTGTTTTCTTTTGCGGTGCTCCGGGATGTGTTGACCGGAATTTTAACGACGCTGACCTGCTTTCTGACAGGGCTTCTGGGAAATGCGCTTGGCATTTTTAAGGCATACACGTCCCATTCCATTCTTTTTGTGGAAAATGCGGACGGCCCCATTTCCCTGTATGTGGATTTCGAGTGCGGCGGTGTGATTGAGATTCTGGTATTTATATCGCTGATTTTCTTTTTTGCCGTATACAATGTAAGGGAGAAGATATGCATTTCACTGATTGGCGCGGTCTGGATTATTACGGCCAATATTGTACGGCTCTTTTCCATTTGCGTGATTATCAACCGGTTCGGGAATGAATCGTATTATATGGCGCATACGATTGTGGGGAGGCTGATTTTCTATGCGCTTTCCATCGTATTGTATTTTTATGTATTTACAAGGGCGCAGATACGCAGGCAACGAGTGGGGGATTTTGGATATGATAGCGAGGCTGACAAATGAGATTTTCTTCTGGGCCGCATGGATCATCATTCCGCTGCTGATCGAGATTGTACCGGCGGTCGGCAACTTTTTTATCCTGCTCTGTAAACGGGTGCGGGTTGCAAAGGACAGCAGACTGGGCTTTCTGCCCAATATTACACTGATGATTCCGGTCTATAATTCGGGCGCGACATTGTACCGCTGTATCAAATCGATTCATGAATCGACGTATCCCGATCATCTGATTGAGATTATGCTCGTGGACAACGGGTCAAAGGACAATAGCTTTGCCATATTTCAGGAGGCGCAGATCGAATTTCCCACGCTGGCCATGTGGTGGATGACATCCAAGCAGGGGAAATCCAAGGCGCTGAACAAAGCGATTTTTAACAGCAGCGGCAAATATATGATCAATATCGACAGCGACGGCGTACTCAATGAAAACGCGCTGATGAACATTGTCAGACAGTTTGAGATCAATCCCGGTGTGGACTGCATGACGGGTGTGATTCTGATTGAACCGGCGCTGATCGACGCGACAAAGGGGTTTTTCCTGCGCCAGTTCCGCAAGCTGGAATTTATGGAATATGCGCAGGCGTTTCTGGCCGGGCGGAATTTTGAATCACAGTTTAACAGCATTTATACGCTGTCGGGCGCTTTTTCCTCTTTTCGCAAATCGGTGTTGATGAAGACTTTCTTGTATAATACGAATACAATCTGCGAGGATACCCATCTGACATTTCAGATCCGTTCCATTTTGAAAAAGAAGGTGCATCTGTGCAATGATGCGATCTTTATGGTGGATCCGATTGAAAGCGTCAATAAGTTTTATACACAGCGGCAGCGCTGGCAGATCGGGGAACTGGAAGTGTCCCATATGTTTCTGAAAAACAAACTGCGCAGTCCGCTGACAGGTTATTTCAATGATTTTGTAATCCGGCTGCTGATGACAGATCATACGTTTGCATTTCCGAGAATGATCTGGTATTTTGTGTTGATTGCACTGGGCTGCATGAATTACAATTTTCATAATATTGCAATAGCATGCTTTCTGATTTATCTGCTGTATGTATTCAGTTCGTTTTTATATTATCTGAATATTATTTCGTTTCTGCGGGAGTACCAGTCGATCCGGCTGTATTACGCGAGAAAGCTGCTCTATATTTTCGTTATGCCGATTTTCAATCTGTTTGCGTTTTTTGTCAGATTTGCGGGGATTATCAATTCCATCAGGCGTAAAAGCAGTTGGAAGACGCTGACGTTTACGGAAGAGAGCAAAATGGTAGAGGAAACGGTAAGAAGGGATTTTTTCTTTCTGTTCGGATGCAGGTCTTTGCTGCTTCGGATATTGGAGAAACCGGAAAGACGGGAGAAACAGGATGGCACAGACGTACAGGCAGTATAAGTTCAAGTTTTACCTGAATATGAATCATTTTATCATTATCGGCGATAAGCCGGGCGAGGTGCACCCCCATACGTGGGAGATTATTATCAGCGTTATTTCGGATGAGCGGGAGATGACGCCTTTCGTCAATATTGAGCGAAAGATGGATCAGATTATGGAAAAATATCAGGACAGGCTGCTGAACGAGTGCGAGCCATTTGATACGATCATACCGACCGTGGAAAATGCGGCGAAGTATTTTTTCCGTCTGATTCAGGACAATATCATGTATGAAGGGTGGATTTTGCTGATGCTGGAACTGAGTGAAACGCCTACCCGATCGTAC
>CATLGN010000151.1 GCA_949935685.1 uncultured Lachnospiraceae bacterium
CAACCGGCATGAGGCAGATGGAGCCGTCCTTTTCAAAGATGTCCAGTTTGTCGCCTTCTGACAGGCCGAGTTTTACAATGATTTCCTTTGGGATTGTGATTTGTGCCTTCCGGCGGAGTTCCGCAAGCATAATATATCAGCTCCTTTCTTGTCCCCATAGTTTGGGGGCATATAGGTATACCTTGATGGTGTTGGCTCATAGCTCCAAAGTGAGAAATTCCAACTTTCTTACCTTTAGTATATCCGTTTTGCCAGAAATATGCAAGGGGCAGAAACATTTACAAATAAAACCAGACTACGTTTGATATTCTTATGAAGTCCTGGACATAGAAAAGGGTAATGACAAGGGACTGGTAACACAGGCACAAGTGATGCCTGACCACAACAGTTATCGTTTGTAACTGAAAAATCCGTCTGCGCCCCATGGCGGGCGCAGACGGATTTTTATTCCCGTTATGCGTTTGCGGCAATCTGCCGCATCTTTTCCAAATCCGAAATCAGTTCCTGCGAATAGTTCTCCGCCTCCCGGCATATCTGCTCCGCCCGCATAAAGTCGCCGCTGTTCAGCGCATTGATAACGCCCGCGCCATAACTGTGAAACCGTTTATGCTTCTCGCCGATACCGTTCCAGATCGGCAGCACCGCCGGTATCTGCGGCGTCATCGCATAATAGAAGTGTCCGAACCCGCATTTGGACGAATCCAACTGCAGCGGAAGCACCTGCTGACTGTTCACCATCTTTTTCAGATTCTCAAGCCACGTATGGTGCGCGGTAATGGCATTGCTGACATGCTTTGCAAATTCCCGGTTTTCCAGATGATAAAAAGCGTCTTCGGTCATAACGCCCATCTGCTTCACCGTATCGTCCAACGTCTTTTCGATCTCCACAACCGGCTGCGCCGCCTTTCTCAGTTCATCGCTGACACCGCGCATAAACTCCGTACTGTCGCGAAGCTGGTTTTCCATCTCCGTCATGGAACTGCTGATTTCTTCACTGACTGCGGCAATGGAGCTGATCGATTCGCTCACCTTGGAGACATGCTGCTGGTTCGCATCATTCAGTTCCCAGACAATGCCGATTTTCTCCGACATCGTATTCAGCGCGCCGATCGTATCATTTGCACTGTCCACACTCTTTTGCGACGCGTTCTTAATCCCTTCGACAAAGTCTCCCATGCTGGCCGTCAGTTTCTGCGTTTCCTCCGCCAGACCACGGATCTGCCCGGCCACGACCGCGAACCCTCTGCCGGCTTCGCCTGCCCGCGCTGCCTCAATGGAGGCGTTCAACGCCAACAGATTGGTCTGCAGCGAAATGGAATCAATCCCTGCGATTACTTCGCTCATATGATTGATCACACTGACCAGATGATCCATATCGCGCTGCATCTCCCGGGATGCCTCGATTGTCTGCTCGGAAAGTTCCTTAACCGCCGTCAGTTCCTCCTGACTGTCTTCTATCTTTTTATTGACCTCATCCGTCTCCTCGGAAACGGTGATAATCGTATTGGTCATTTCCTCATGCTGGTTGTTGGCTCTGCCGGATACAAACGAATCCCCGCTGCCGAAAATTGCCTCTGTCGCTTTTGTCACCTTCTGCGAAATATCAATGATTTTTTCCGTCTGATGCTGCATTGTCAGATCCAGCGAACTGATCTGCATAACGGCTTTAATATTTTTCTCAAAAATCTCAGCGAACTGCTTTCTTCCCTTTGACAGTCTTCGATAAATCCCGTTCAGTTCCGGTTCCCCGGAATAATCCGTCTCTTTTAATTCAGAAACTGCCCGCATGAGCACTGCTTTCTTTTTTCCGATTGCCATGAAATCTCCTCCCGTTTTCGGCTTCTGTAAATGCAACCGTCTCTTATTTCAAGATATGCGCTTTCTCTTCAAACGGTATTGCTACTTTATCATAAAGAATTTTTGCGTTTTTTGCAATCTTTTTTACAAAATTTATGACCCGGCATATATTTCCTGTTTTACTGTCCTGAGCCTGTCCCGGCCGCCGGCGGCTGTTCTCCGCCCGGTCCTGTCTCTTTCCGGCCGAACCCTCTCCTGTAAAACAAAACCGACAGGCCCATCCCGATCGTCCATCCGACCGGCCATGCGCACCAGATCCCCGTCGGCCCCATCAGCTTTGCCAGTATCCGCGTCAGAATTACCCGCAAAATCAGATCCGTAAACGTTGAAATCATAAAATTCCGCATCATGCCCGCGCCGCGCAAAATACCGTCGGCGACCAGCTTAACGGAAATCAAAAAATAAAACGGCGCGACAATGCGCAAAAACCAAACGCCGGAAGAGAGCGCCGTTTCCGTCGGCATATCCATAAAAAAGTGAACGAGCAGCCGGCCGGCCAGAAGATACAGCAGAACAATCGGCAGACACAAAAGCCATACAAGCCGGATTCCCGCTCCGAATCCGTCCCGGATCCGCGCTTTCTTCCCTGCGCCAAGATTCTGCGCCGTATAATTGGACACGCCGTTGCCCAATGTGGTAAACGATGTAATCACCAGATTATTCAGTTTGACCGCCGCGGAATATCCGGCGATAACACCCGGACCAAACCCGTTGATCACACTCTGTATCAAAATATTGCCGACGGAGATAAAACTCTGCTGAAACATGCTCGGAACGGCAATAACGGCAGTTTTTTTCAGCAGGGAGGGAGAAAACAACAACGGTTTTTTACTGGTGGGAATACCGGAAAGGCGTTTCAAAACCACACAGACTGCCAGTACGCAGCTAATGCCCTGGCAGAGGAATGTCGCCCAGGCCACGCCGGCCACACCCATTTGGAATGCTTCCACAAACAGAATATCGACCAGTATATTGGATGTGGAAGATACCGCCAGAAAGAAGAACGGCGTCCGGGAATCCCCCAGCGCCGAAAATATTCCCGTCGATATATTATAGAAAAATAAAAACGGCAGACCCCAGATATAAATATCCAGATACAGAACCGAATCCGCCAGTATTTCCTCCGGCGTATGAATCCATAAAAGCAGCCGTGCGCAGCACAGAATGCCAAACAACATCAGCACAGCGCAGAGCACAGCGCTGGCAATCATAGCCGTATAGACAGCCGTCTTCATTTCCGCATTGTTTTTCGCCCCAAATAACTGCGACACAATCACAGAACAGCCGATATTACACCCAAAGGCAAAGGCTATGAAAATCAGCGTAATCTCATAGCTGTTCCCAACTGCCGCCAATGCATTTTCGCCGATGCATTTGCCCGCCACCAGACTGTCCGCAATGTTATAAAGCTGTTGGAAAATAACGCTTCCAAACAGCGGCAGGCAAAACCTGCGCAGCACCGTTTCCGGTTTCCCCACTGTCAAATCCTGATTCATGTATCATACGCCTCCCGTAATCTCTCCGTGCAAGTATCATGAAAAAAGAGCCCGCGCGCGGACTTCATCGCCCGGTGGCAGCTCTTTTTTCCTCTGTCATTTCTATCCTGTCAAATACGGTTTCCCGTCGTACGCATCTTACCAGTGATGGCCGCCGTGGTGTCCGCCGTGATGGCCCCTTCTGACTCCAACGCCATACCCATAGCCATAACCGGGTGCAGCCACGCCGCGTCCACAGTGTCCGCCCGCGCAATAATCACAGATACCGTCATTGTTGGCATCCGTATAGTGGCAGACTGCATTACAGTTGTCGCACAGGCCGTCCCCGTTGTAATCCACATAGTGGCAGGCTGCACTGCAGTTGTCGCACAGGCCGTCCCCGTCCGCATCCACATAATGGCAGGTTGCCCCACAGTAATCGCACAGGCCGTCCCCGTTTGCGTCTGTATAATAGCATGCCTCGCCACACGTATCGCACAGGCCATCCCCGTTTGCATCCGTAAAATGATTCGTACACACCGGCGCCGCCATGGCAACAGACCCAAAGGACAATGCCAGTGCCAGCGCCACAATGACTGCTGCTGCTTTTTTCATGATCGTTTCCCTCCTTGCTATACCTTGTTTACAGTTGCGTTATCTTGACTGCCAGCCGCTTCCGCCGCATCTGCCGCCCTCCCTTTTTCAGGCGGGAAGCAGACCCTGTATCAGGATCAGCAGAATCAGCGCAGGCAGGATAAACCGAAAATAATGTTTCAACCAGCCCGGCAGGCGCAGCCCCTTCCCCGTATTGGTCTCCGCCAGATACCGGTCAAAGCCCCATCCCCATCCGGTGACACAAAAGAGCAGATAAATCAGCGAACCCGCCGGCAGCAGCAGGTTGCTCACAAGAAAATCCTCGCTGTCCAGCACATCCCTTGCTCCTATAATATGCAGACCGCTCCAGACATTGTACCCCAGCACGCAGGGCAGGCTCGCAATCAGAACAAAAATGCAATTGACTACCGCAGCCTTTTGTCTGCTCCAGCCAAAATTATCAATACAACCGGCCAGCAGATTTTCAAATACGGCAATCACCGTGGAAAAGCTGGCAAATGTCATAAACAGGAAAAACAGGGCGCCCCATACGCGTCCGCCCGTCATATTGACAAACACATTCGGCAATGTCACGAAAATCAGCGACGGCCCCGCGTCCGGCTGTACCCCGAAGGAGAAGCAGGCCGGAAATATAATCAGCCCCGCCATCAGCGCCACAAAGGTATCCAGCGCACAGATGCGCACCGCCTCCCCGGTCAGCGTGTGGTCTTTCGCCATGTAACTTCCGAATATTTCCATCGCGCCGATTCCCAGACTTAATGTAAAGAAAGCCTGATTCATAGCGGCCGTGATCACCGTGCCCATGCCGATCTCTCTCGCCCGCTGCAGATCGGGCATCAGATAAAAGGCAACGCCCTCTCCCGCACCCGGCAGTAAAAAACTGTGCACGGCCAGCACGACAATCAGCACAAGCAGAGCCGCCATCATCACTTTCGTAATCCGTTCCAGCCCCTTGCGCAGCCCAAAGCTGCAGATCACAAACCCGGCCAGAACCGTAACGGCCATCCAGCCTCCCATCTCTCCGGGACTTGCCAGCATCGCGCCGAAAACGCCGCCGACCGCATCCGTGTCCATCCCCGCTGTGAACGTTCCGGCGACAAACTTAAAAAAATAGCTGACCATCCAGCCGGAAACCGTCGTATAATACATCATCAGCAGGTAACAGCCGGCAATGCAAAACCATCCGTGTATATGCCATCTGCTTCCCTTTTTTTCCAGCGCCCGATAACCCAGCACCGCGCTTTTCCCG
>CATLGN010000152.1 GCA_949935685.1 uncultured Lachnospiraceae bacterium
GGGCTGGCCGACAGACCGTATTCAACGGACGGAATCACCTATACGGACAATCCTGCCCTGACGATTGTAAAAGAGGGGCCTGTCACCGTCTGGGTGAAAGACAGACTGGGGAACGCGAGAAAGGTGACATTTTCCTTCTTTTATGACCGGCGGGAACCGGAAAGCGGCGAAAAGGCAGACGATAACAGGGAAAAGGACAGCGACGGCGGAGACGGCGGCAGCACGATACCGCCCGCGCCGGTGCCGTCCGATCTGCCGCCGTTAATTCCGGCGTCGGCATCGCATACGGAGCGGATTTCCATTCCGCATCCGTCGGCCCTGTTTCGGCCGGGCGCGCGGCAGGAGAAAACGCCTGTGAAGACAAAAACGGAAAAACCGGAGATTCCGGCGCCGATGGAAGACACGGGAATACCACGCCAGGAAACGGTTAAGCTGCCGGTGACAAAAGAGCAGAAAGAAGAAATATCCCGGCCTGTGGTGATGGATGAGGAGACACCGCCTGTGCGGGAATGGACATGGAAAAAACTGGCGATGTACTCCGCCTGGCTGGCGGTGGTATTGTGCGGGTTGCTCTGGCTGTTGTTTTGTCTGCTCTTTGAGCATGTCACCGTTTACCGCAGGGACGAAAACGGAACGTATCGGGAGATTGGCCGGTGCGCCATATATCGAAAAAAGGATTATAAACAGATCAATCTGCTGCGCCTGATGAAACAGGAGGAAGACCGGGACTATAAAGTGGCGTTTTCCCGTATTTTTGTACTGCTTCACAGAAAGGAAAAGGTATTGCTGCGTACTGCTCACGGCGTGGAACTGCGGAACATTGAAAAAGAAATTGAAATATTGTCTTGCAATTCAGAAAATCGTGTGCTAAGATAGCAGACAAAGAAAAAATGCGATGAAGGAGACTCTTCTTGCGGAAAACGACAGGAATGCAGCGTCACCGACTGAGAGCGCCGCTTGTGGGAAGCAGGAAAGGGAACACTCCGGAGCAGATGTCCTGAACAGGGAAGGCCGTATGGATTTCCAGTAGGGATGTACGTCGGCACTCGTTACGTGCGAAAAGAGGGTAAGGCGGTGACACATTTTGCTGGAAATGTCGGCTTACCAATACGGGTGGCACCGCGGGTCACAATGATTTCCCGTCCCGGAATACAGAAATGTATTCCGGGATTTTTTTATGCTATAGGAAATTCGCAAGAATTTCCCATAACATAAAAATCAAAATGTGCAGCCCATGCGCGGTGAATCCTGCAGGCCCGTATGCAGGATTTCGCAACGAGAACCGATGATCAGAGAGGAGAGAGATTATGAAAACAGAACACAGTTACAGAACCGTAACCATTCGGGATATACAGGAAGCGGACATTGGAAAAACGGTGAAAGCCGCGGGATGGGTGGAAAACATCCGGGATCACGGCGGGGTATCCTTTATTGATCTGCGGGATATGTACGGCGTGCTGCAGGTGGTGCTGCGCGACACCGGACTGCTAAAGGGAATTACAAAGGAAAATTGTATTTCCGTGGAAGGCGTGATCGAAAAGCGGGATGAGGAAACCTATAATCCGAAAATCCCGACGGGGACGATTGAACTGGAGGCAAAGACAATTACCGTCCTGGGGAAAGTATATCAGCAGCTCCCGTTTGAGGTTATGACTTCCCGGGAGACACGGGAGGACGTGCGGCTGAAATACCGGTATCTGGATCTGCGGAATGCAAAGGTCAAAGAAAACATTATCTTCCGCTCTCAGGTTATCGCCTTTTTGCGGCAGAAAATGACAGAGATGGGGTTTCTGGAAATCCAGACGCCGATTTTGTGCGCGTCTTCGCCGGAAGGCGCGCGGGACTATATCGTGCCGTCGAGAAAGTGGAAGGGGAAATTTTACGCGCTGCCACAGGCGCCGCAGCAGTATAAGCAGCTTTTGATGGTTTCGGGATTTGACAGATATTTTCAGATTGCGCCCTGTTTCCGGGACGAGGATGCGAGGGCGGATCGTTCCCCGGGAGAGTTTTATCAGCTTGACTTTGAGATGAGTTTTGCCACGCAGGAAGACGTTTTCCGGGTGGGCGAGGAAGTGCTGACGGCGGTTTTCAATCGGTTTGCGCCGGAGGGCGCGGCGGTGACGCAGGCGCCGTATCCGGTGTTCAGCTATCGACAGGCGATGCTGGAATTCGGCACGGATAAACCGGATCTGCGCAATCCGCTGCGGATTATGGATGTGACGGAATTTTTTCAGAAATGTACGTTTCAGCCATTTTTGAAAAAGACTGTGCGCGCCATCCGGGTACACGCGGAGATGTCCAAGGGATTCCACGAAAAACTGTTGACGTTTGCACAGTCGTTGGGTATGGGTGGTCTCGGGTATCTGGAAGTGGCGGAGGATCTGTCTTACCGGGGGCCGATCGACAAATTCATCCCCGCGGAATATAAAAAGGAGCTGGCGCAAATGGCAGGACTTGAGGCCGGCGATACGATTTTCTTTATTGCGGACAGAGAAGAACGGGCGAATTATTATGCGGGGCAGATACGAAACGAACTCGGAAAGCGGCTGGAACTTCTGGAAGAAAATGCGTTCCGTTTCTGTTACGTGAATGATTTTCCGATGTATGAGCGTGACCCGGAGACAAAGCAGCTCGCGTTTACCCACAATCCCTTCTCAATGCCGCAGGGCGGCCTGAAGGCATTGGAGGAGCAGGATCCGCTGTCCGTTCTGGCCTATCAGTACGATATTGTCTGCAATGGGGTGGAGCTTTCTTCCGGCGCGGTGCGCAACCATGATATTGACATTATGGTGCGGGCGTTTGCGCTGGCGGGTTATGACGAGGAGACGTTAAAGCGCAAATTTGGTGCGTTGTATCAGGCGTTTCAGTTCGGCGCGCCGCCGCATGCGGGCATGGCGCCGGGCATCGACCGGATGTTGATGCTGCTGAAAGGAGAGGAGAATATCCGGGAAGTGATCGCATTTCCGATGAATGGCAACGCGCAGGACTTGATGTGCGGCGCGCCGGGCGAAGTGACGGAACAGCAGCTTCGGGAGACGCATATCAAAGTGAGAGAATGACAGAAGGAGAACAAAAATGGCAGCGAACAGAATTACGGATGAAACAATTGAATATATCGGTATTCTGGCGAAGCTTGCCCTGTCCGATGCGGAAAAGGAGCAGGCGAAAAAGGATATGGGACGTATGCTGGATTATATCGACAAGCTGAATGAACTGGATACCGAAGGCGTGGAGCCGATGTCTCATGTGTCGGCGCTGGAAAATGTATTTCGCGAGGATATGGTGACAAACGGCGATATGCGTGAGGCGCTGCTTGCCAATGCGCCCGGGGAAAAGGACGGCATGTACACGGTGCCCCGTACCTTTGTATAGAGGAGGTCTGTATGAAACCAATGGATATGACGGCCGTGGAACTTGGCACGGCCATCAGGGAAAAGAAAACAACCGCGCCGGAGGCGCTGCAGGCAGTATTTTCGGAGATTGACCGGAAAGAAGAACGTCTGCACTGTTATATCACGCTGGATCGGGAAGGGGCGCTGCGACGGGCGGAAGCGGTGCAGAAAAAAATCGATGCGGGAGAACTGACAGGGCCGTTGGCCGGTGTGCCGCTGGCCGTAAAAGATAATCTGTGTACGGCGGGGATGCTGACGACATGCGCTTCCCGGATTCTGGGAAACTTTGTTCCGACATATACGGCGGAGGCGGTCAAAAGACTGGAAGAAGGCGGCATGGTGCTGATCGGGAAGACCAATATGGATGAATTTGCCATGGGTTCCACGACGGAGACATCCGCCTACGGGCCGACGGGAAATCCGTGGAATGCGGCGCATGTGCCGGGCGGCTCCTCGGGCGGTTCGGCGGCGGCGGTAGCGGCGGGGGAATGCTTTGTGGCTCTTGGTTCGGATACCGGCGGCTCCATCCGCCAGCCGGCCTCTTTCTGCGGCGTTGTAGGGATGAAGCCCACATACGGGAGCGTGTCCCGGTACGGACTGATCGCTTACGGGTCTTCGCTCGATCAGATCGGGCCGCTGTGCAGAGACGTCAGGGACTGCGCCGCCGTGCTGGAGCAGCTTGTCGCTCATGATACAAAGGATGCCACCTCCGTGAAACGGAATGACACGGATTTCACGTCTGCGCTCGGGGAAGGCGTCGCGGGCATGCGTATCGGCATTCCGCGGGATTATATGACGGAGGGATTGTCGGAGGCAGTGCGGGAGCCTGTTTTGGTGGCGGCGGAAGTGCTGCGCGATAAAGGTGCGTCAGTGGAACCGTTTGATCTGGGACTTGTGGAATATGCCATACCCGCCTATTATACGATTGCCGCAGCGGAAGCCAGTTCCAATCTGGAGCGTTTTGACGGCGTAAAATACGGGTACCGGGCGCAGGACTGCGAAGGACTGCATGAGATGTATAAAAAGACACGTTCCGAAGGATTCGGGGAGGAAGTAAAACGCCGGATTATGCTCGGCTCTTTTGTTTTAAGCTCGGGCTATTATGACGCTTATTACCTGAAAGCGCTGCGGGTGAAGGCGTTAATCAAAGCGGCCTTTGACAAAGCGTTTGCTTCCTATGATATGATACTGGGACCGGCCGCGCCCACGACGGCGCCGCTGCGGGGAAAGAGCCTGCAGGATCCGATTCAGATGTATCTGGGCGATATTTATACGATTTCCGTCAATCTGGCGGGGCTGCCGGGCATTTCCGTGCCGTGCGGCAGAGACGGAAACGGGCTGCCGGTAGGGATGCAGTTGATCGGCGACAGCTTTTCGGAAAAGAAACTGCTGCGGGCCGCGTATGCGTATGAAAGCGCCCGGGGCGCGTTCGGTATCTGCGGGGAGGTGAAATAGATGGGAAAGCAATATGAAACCGTGATCGGACTGGAAGTACATGTGGAACTGGCGACGAAAACCAAAATATTCTGCGGCTGTTCCACAGCCTTTGGCGGCGCGCCCAACCCGCATACATGCCCGGTCTGCACCGGTATGCCCGGCACGCTTCCGGTATTGAACCGGCAGGTCCTGGAATATGCGGTATCGGTCGGGCTGGCCGTAAACTGTGAGATTACCCAATATTGTAAATTTGACCGCAAAAACTATTTTTATCCCGATAATCCGCAGAACTATCAGATTTCACAGCTTTATCTGCCGGTCTGCCGCAACGGGTTTGTGGAGATCGAAACGGATGGCGGCGGGAAAA
>CATLGN010000153.1 GCA_949935685.1 uncultured Lachnospiraceae bacterium
AGCTTCTGCGCGTTTACCGCTTTCGCAATCGCGCAGGCCGCATCGTCCGCATTGATATTATACGATTTAAAATCAGCGTCCAGGCCCACAGGCGCCACAATCGGCAGAAAATCCTTTTCCAGCAGATCGAACAATATCTTGGGATTTACCGCCGTCACTTCTCCCACATAGCCAATATCCTGTCCGTCCGCATATTTTTTTTCCACCGTCAGCAGACCGCCGTCCTTACCGCTGACGCCCACCGCCTTCACGCCGAGTCCCTGTACCATCGTGACAAGGCTTTTGTTCACCTTAGAGAGCACCATCTCCGCCAGCTCCATCGTTTCTTCATCTGTCACCCGCAGGCCGTTTACAAAACGGGACTCTTTTCCGATTTTCCCGACCCAGCGGCTGATCTCCTTTCCGCCGCCGTGTACGATAATCGGTTTGAATCCGACCAGTTTCAGCAGTGTCACATCTTTAATGACATTTTCCTGCAGCTCGGCATTGCTCATGGCGCTGCCGCCGTATTTTACGACGATAATCTTCCGGTTAAACTTCTGAATATACGGAAGCGCTTCGATCAGCACTTCCGCTTTCCGCAGAATCGATTCCATCTCCCTGTCACGCATTTCCATAATCTCCTCACCTTTTCCCATATCCGTTACGAACGGTAATCCGCGTTGATTTTTACGTAGTCATAGGTCAGATCGCAGCCCCATGCGCTCGCAGAGGCCTCACCCATCTTCATATCCGCGATAATCGTCACCTCCGGCTCCGCCAGCAGTTTCCCTGCCTCCTCCTCGCTGTAATCCACAGCCTGTCCGTCGCGGTAAATTAACAGTTTCCCTTCCCTGCCCGCAAAATACAGTTCCATCCGCTCCGGGTCAAAAAGCGCGCCCGAATACCCCAGAGCGCAGAGAATCCTGCCCCAGTTGGCGTCATGGCCAAATATTGCCGCCTTCGTCAGACTGGAACAAATCACGGATTTTGCCAGTTTTTTTGCATCTTCTTTGTCCGCCGCATGGATCACCTGCACCTCCAGGAGCGCGGTCGCTCCCTCGCCGTCGCCGGCCATCTTTTTGGCCAGTGTCTCATTGACATAGTGCAGCGCGCGACAAAACCGCGTATAGTCTTCCCCTTTTTCAGCGATCACCGGATTGCCCGCCTGTCCGTTTGCCAGCACGAGTACCGTGTCGTTCGTCGAGGTATCCCCGTCGACCGAAATCATATTAAAGGTGTCCTGCACGTCGCTGCAAAGCGCTTCCTGCAGCAGCTCCTTCGTGATGCAGACATCCGTCGTAACGAATCCGAGCATCGTGCACATATTCGGATGAATCATCCCCGAGCCCTTGCACATACCGCCGACGGTGACACGCTTTCCGCCGATTTCCACAGCCACAGCCACTTCCTTGGACACCGTATCCGTCGTCATAATGGCGTGCGCCGCGTCTGAGGCGGCTTCCCGCGTATCGTCCAGCATCCCGGCCAGCGCCGTTACCCCGGCCAGAATGCGCTCCATCGGAAGCTGCATCCCGATCACGCCCGTCGAAGCCACCAGCACGCTGTCTTCCGGTATCTGCAGCGCCCGCGCCGCCGCCTGCGCCGTCTCCTGACAAAACCGATACCCCTGCCTGCCCGTGCAGGCATTGGCGATTCCCGAATTGACGACAATGCCATGTACAGGCTGCCCGCCCGATACGATTTTCTTATCCCACATCACAGGCGCCGCCTTTACCACATTACTCGTAAACACACCGGCCGCCACGCACGGAAACGCACTGTAGACAAGCGCCATATCCTTTCTGCCCTCATATTTTATCCGCGCCGCCGCACCGGCTGCCTGAAACCCCTCCGCTGCGGTAACGCCGCCCGCGACGATCTCCCATATCGTTTCCCGTTCCTTCTGCTCCGCCTTATCCATCCCGCTTTTCTCCTTTTCTACCGGTTGAACGCCACAATGTTTTCCCGGTTTAACACAAAATCATAATAATTCAGATCTTCCCGCTTCGTCCAGCCAATCTTATTCCAGAAGGCGTTGCCCACATCGTTGGCCGTAAAGGCGATCAGAGAAACCTTACTGATCTTTTCCCGTTTCAAAGCTTCCATTGCAAAAACCACCATGGCCGTACCAATGCCACGTCTCCGGTAATCGGCCGAAACGCAGACATGATACAGACAGCCCCGCCTGCCGTCATGCCCGCAGAGGATGGCGCCCACGATTTTGCCGTCTTCTTCCGCCACCACGCTGCTGTGCGGATTCCGCAGCAGGAACCGCTCCACCCCTTCCCTGGAATCGTCGATGCTCCGCATCGCAAAGCCTTTTACCCCCATCCAAAGTCGATAGATATTGTCATAATCTTCTGCTTTCATCTCCCGTATCATGTCGGTTTCCTCTTTTTCTTTCCCGCAGTCCCCGGACGTTTGCCGCTTCCGCTGCTTTTCCCAACGCTTTTTGCACCGGCGCTGCCCGTCCCGCTGCCTGTACGCTGTTTTTTCGGCATACGCGCAGCCGGCGCATTTTTCCGCGCAGTCTGTTTCTCCGGCCGCTTTTTCTCCGGCGGCCGCCTTCTTCCCGAAACGGCCTTTTCCCCGGCCGCCGCCCGTTTCTTTTGCTCCTCCAGCGTCTTTGTATACGCCGGATCGCGGAGCAGATAGCATTTCTTTCCGATTCTGACAAACAGATGCCCTTTCGGCAGCCGCCGCAGATCTGCCTCATCCACGCCTCCAAGCGCCATCAGCGTGGCAAAATAAACGATAAACGCAATCAACAGGGCAGGAATCAGCGCCGCTATATTGACCGGCAGCAGATAATACACCCCTTCATACACGCCGTAAGCGGCGATTCCCATCAAAAAAGCGGCCAGAAACGGTTTGATAAAGGTCTTAATCAGTTCCTGCTTATATTTCAGCGTCCGCCGCGCCGCGATCTGATTCAGCACACACATCAGAAACGAATAAACGATCATGGCAATGGACAGGGCGTACAGCCCCAGCTCCGTATAAAGCAGCAGGCAGACAAGCGCCGCCGTCTGCACGACAAGCGATACCGCCGCATTGATCACGGGCAGATTCACCCTGCCGACCGCCTGCAGCGCCCCGTTTGTAATCGTCGACAGGCTGTAAAAGATGACCGTAATGCCGATCGATGCCAGCAGCGCCGCCGCCTGGTCGAGCGATGCCTTCTGCGGAAACAAAAGCGCCGTAATCGGCTTCGCGAGCACTGCCAGCCCCACGGCCGAGGGAACGGCGATCAGCATTGTCGTATGGACGGCTTCGGCAATCTTTGTCCTGACCAGTTTTTTCTCCCCCAATGCATACGAGGAAGAAACCGCCGGAATCACGGCCGCCGACATGGCCGAAGCCAGCGCGATCGGCACATTGGAAATCACCACCGCTTTCCCGGCAAAGATGCCGTACATTGTGGCGATCTCCGATTCTGTCATCCCTTTTATATCCGACAAAATGCGCATATAGATCGTCTGATTCAGCGACGTGCTGAAATTATAAATAAACGTACTTAAGATAATCGGCGTCACCATACCGATAATCATGCCGAATATCTGCCGGTACGAATCGTCCGTATGTCCGGTATCCTTACGGATTCTGCGCGCAATCATCCCCCGGTTGAGCAGATAGACGCCGCACATAAACAACAGCGCAACCAACACGCCCGCGCCCGTCCCCATCGCGCTGCCCGCCGCGCCGTACACCGCCCGCGTCGTATCGGACTCCCGTTCCGCCAGCGAGACAAACCAGTAAGCGGCCCCGATGCTTACGGCCGCATTCAGAATCTGTTCCACAATCTGGGAAAAAGAAGTCTGCATCATTGTGCCGTGCGCCTGAAAATATCCCCGCAGCACACCCAGAAGTCCTGACAGAAAAATAGTCGGTGCAAATATCCGCAGTACCGAAGCGGCATTTTCCGATACGAGAAATCCGGCGCAGAAAAATGTAAACAGACTGGCCGCCCCGCCCACGACAATCACATACAAAAGCGCGCACTTGAATACCCGCCACGCGTTGCGATGTTCTTTCAGCGCAAGTTTGCCGGCGATCACCTTGGAAATGGCGGACGGAATGCTGTAGGACGATACCAGCAGGATAATCGTATAAAAATTATACGCGGCGCTGTAATAGCCGTTTCCTTCGTCGCCGATAATGCCTGTCAGCGGGCTGCGGTACAGGATACCGATAATCCTGCAGAGAATCCCCGCCGCCGCCAGAATGCCCGCCTGCATAATAAAAGCGTCTTTTTTCTTGTTTGTTGCCATATACCTGTCCTATTCGATCTGTACCATCCGATTCCCGTTACGGGAAAAGCGGAACCGTCTGCAGTCCTTCCGTCTCGGGAAGGCCGAACAGCAGATTCATATTCTGCACCGCCTGGCCCGCCGCGCCTTTTACGAGATTGTCCAGCGCGCCCATCATTATGACCCTGCCGGTTCTCCCGTCAATTTTAAAATTCACATCCACATAGTTGCTGCCCTCCACCCAGCGGGTTTCCGGACAGATATTTTCCGGCAGCACCCGGACAAACGTTTCTTCTTTATAATATGTCTCATAAGCCGTCCGTATCTCCCCGGCGTCCGGCAGACTGCCGTCCGCCCTTTTGGCCAGCGAAGCGTAAGCCGTCACCAGAATGCCCCGGTTCATGGGCACCAGATGCGGCGTAAAGCTGACGGTCAGCGGCCGCCCCGCCGCATAGCCGAGCTGTTCTTCGATCTCCGGCGTATGCCGGTGCGTTGTCACACCGTAAGCTTTGATATTTTCATTGACCTCACAGAACAGGTTGGCTGTCTTTGCGCCCCGCCCCGCCCCCGAAGTACCGCTCTTGGCATCAATAATCAAGGTGTCCGGCGCAATCAGTCCCGCTTTCACCAGCGGATACGCTGTCAGAATCGAACAAGTCGTATAGCATCCCGGATTGGCCACCAGTCTCGCCTTTTTGATTTCGCCGCGGTTGATCTCACACAGTCCGTAAACCGCCTCCGGGATATACTGCGGCGACTGATGCGTGATGCCATACCATTTCTCATATACGGCGACATCTTTGATGCGGAAATCCGCGCTCAGGTCGATGATTTTCGTCCGGGACAGTATCTCGTCGTTCAGGACGGAAGCCAGATAGCCCTGCGGCGTCGCCGTGAAAATCACGTCCGCCTGTGCCGCCAGTTCCGACATATTGTCATCCAGGCAAACACTGTCCA
>CATLGN010000154.1 GCA_949935685.1 uncultured Lachnospiraceae bacterium
CTGCTGCCTGTCTCTGCTGGTTTCCGGCAAAATATGTATTATAACATCTATTATATTACATTAGCCACAACAAACCTATAAATGAACAGGCTATGAACATTTCGCAGACTGAGATGGACAGAAATGGAAAAAGTCTGTAGCGCCGATTCCAACCGGGCACCTGTCTGGCTTCCCCGCAGCATTACGGTATGGAAATATATATAGCCGGGCAGAAAGCGGGAAAATCTGCAGTGCGGAGATATTTCGGCAGGGACGGATACGCTCGGCCTTGCGCCTTCGAAGGGAATTAGCGGTTCTTACGGATACGTCGCAGGTAGCAAGCCTGACTTTACTGATTCATTCCTGCGTTCGTCCTGGCAGAAACAAACAACAGTTCCATAACCCCCGCATTTATGCTATAATAAAAATACTATACTTATGAAAGGAAGCCTGTACATATGAAACTGGAAAAATGTCCCATCTGTTCTACCAAAATGAAAGAACAACCCGGCCGTATGGTCTGTCCCCAATGCGGCTATTATCAAATCACAGACCGGAACGTCGCTCCGCCCACACCGACTCCCGCTCCCATGCCGGGACCGGCTCCCGCGTGGCCGCCTTATAACGGAGCGCCTTCCGGCCCGGGCATGATGCCCGGACCGCAGCAGGAATCCCGGACGAGAGGCACCATCAATGTTTCCGCCTCTCCCCGGAATAATTCGTTCAACGTCGCGGCGCTCGTCGGCTGGATTATAGCGGTATTGTTTGTGATTGTCTGTGTCTGCGCCCTTCTCTTCCTGAATAAAAGCGAGGAGACGACCGTCGATTCCTCTGCCGTCGAGTCCGTCGAGGAATCGGAAGAATACGACGCCTCCGATTATCTGCCGCAGTCCGAATCATATCAGACGCTGATCGCGCAGATATTTGACAAGAACGACTATACGGAAGTGACGCAGCGCGAGATCCAGAGCATTACCGGACTTGATTTTTACTATGACGACGACAGTGAACGCTGCCTTATGGTGACACTGGACGACGGCACGACGCTGGATTATTTCCTGAACACCAGTCTTGACATGGACAACGCCGATCTGTCATGCTTCTCCGGCGTCACCGATCTGACGCTGGAGTATGGTTATCTCAGTGAAGGCGATCTGCAGGGAATGGAAAACCTGACCTCCATTGCCAGCGAGATGTCGCTGGATGAACTCTATGATCAGATACCTTACCCGGAAAATATCCAGTCCATCGAAATGTTGGATACTTTCTTTTGCAGCGACTGCGAAGGCATCCAGAATTTTCCCAATCTGAAAGTTTTTACCGCCGATTCGGGAATCGAAGACATCAGCCGGCTTTCCGAAATGACCGGACTGGAAGCGCTCTATCTGGGCACTTATGATGTGTTGGACTTCAGCCCGCTTTATAACCTGACCAATTTGAAGGCGCTCGCACTGGACGCTTCCCACCTGAAAGACATCAGCTTTATCCAGAGTATGCCGAATCTGATGTATCTCTCGATCGCCAATACGGATGAACTGAAATCCATCCAGCCGCTGGAAGGCTGCGCCGGTACGCTGGAACAGCTCTTTCTTTCCAACACATGGGGCATTGAAGATTACAGCGTTATTGAACAGCTTACAAACCTGACACAGTTACAGCTCTGCGTCTCCTATGAAGACACGCTTCCCTCCTTTTCCGGTTTGCAGAATCTGGAATATCTGGAACTCTACGGCGCAGACGATCTGCATGCCATCGGGGAGGCAAAGGGACTGATTTATCTGTCGCTGGATTCCTGCAACTGTGAAGACATGACTTTCCTCTCCGGCCTGCAAAATCTGGAATTTCTGGATCTGTATGATATGTCTGGTTATTTTGTATCTCTGCAGCCGGTCACGCAGCTTCCCAAACTGCGCATACTGGACATCAGCGACAGTACCGCCTATACCGATGCGGCGGCCTTGCTTGGCATACCGACGCTGGAAGAGTTTTACATGAATGACTGTCATATCGGTTTCAACATAAACGCTGTGCCGGCAAATGCACATCTGCACGTGTTAAACATGAACAATGCGGAAATTTTTGAACTCGCAGATCCGAATTATGGCTGGCTGCAGGACTCGACGCCGATCGCCCTGTCCGAACATACCGATATGTTTGCCAATTTCCCGAATCTGGAAATACTCTCCCTGCAGGGCCAGGAACTTGACAGTCTTTCTTTCGTGGAGGAAGCCGGGCTTTCCCATCTGCAGATACTCGACATCGAAGACAATTATGTGTTGGACTTGAGCCCGCTGACCGGACTGGAGGAATTGGAATACGTGTATTGTGGCAACAATCCCCTTGCCGATACGGCGGGACTGGATGATATATTGATCCGATAACATATCTCTTTGACCGTATCACAACAAAACGCCGGCTGACAGATCAGGTACATTCCCTTTTCCTGTCACCGGCGTTTTATCAATTCATTCAACATGCAGAGCCGCAAAAATGAGCAACGCATATTTCTTATCCTCTTATGCGATTTCAAAAAGCATCTCCTTTAATGTCTGACGAACAATTCCTTTGATCATTTCTGCGGTTACTTCATTAAATGACTGAAGCACTTCCTCCGTATCTTCCTCTTTGGTCTTTGCTTCCATCTTTTCCTGCTGCAGTTTCATATATTCCCTTTTGATATTCTTATAAAGAAATGTAATGGAATTCGAATTTTCACAGTTGGTAAAACCGATATAATGCTCTACCATTTCATAATTGGAAACCTTGTTTCTCGTTGTCATAAACGCATTCCGAATCGCCCGTTCCACTTTCGATTCCGTATCGCCATTCATTACGCCGATCTTGTAATACAGCGCCGTCCACTTCGGATTTTTCCATTCCGGCGTATCCATCAGCATAACCGCATCTGTGATATACCGAAAACCCTTTAGTTTTATCGGCATCCCCATCGCCAGTAACACATGCTCTACAAACTCCTTTTTCATTACTCTCCCGCCCTTTCATTCTTTTATTTTTCTTTTTTATGTGGTATAATCCAGATTATATACCGGTACAGGTAACACTGTCGTAGACGAAAAACGACATTTTTATTTGTCCGAATCTACAAAACAGACAAAAAAGTAACTATTTTTTCAGAGGTATTGCTATGCTGTCAAAACAGGAAATTGTAACAAATTTTATACTAAACGTGGAAAAAGAACGGGTACGCTGTAATCTGACACAGGCACAAATGGCAAAAAAGCTGGAAATGTCCCTTTCGGGTTACAAAAAAATGATCTCCGGCGTTACCAGTAAAATAGACTTGTATACTGCATATCTGCTACAGAAAATAACCGGGAAATGGATCTTTGAACTGATTGAAGACTATGACGAAGACACTGATATGATACGGAAGCTGAAAGATATGTCGCAGTGTCAGAAAAATTTTATCAAAGGAATCATAAATTTTGAAGTTTCCTTCTCTGCGCCGCACGAATCCAGAGAAGATTTTATTACTGTTTTTGTCCCCACAGGAAATATGGAAGACGGCATGATCTATGACTCTTCTCATTTTTATAAAGTCAACGCCGGTTCCTACCGCCAGAAATTCGGAGACGATCTCTACTGCGGTATCCAGGTGACATCGGATCACCTGCACCCTGTATACAATCTCGGCGACATCCTCCTGATCTGCCGGAAAGGCATTCGGGAAGGCGATACCGGTATCTTTCTCAACAAAGAGACCGGCCGCGCCTATATCCGCAAACTGCATACAAGAGCCTCCTGGATTTTAGAGCCGATCAACGGATTCGGAAAACCCATTGTCATCGATACACAGGACGAAGCCAACACACAGAAATGGATTCGGTTCGGATATGTTCTGACGAAGATGCGGGAGCGGGATTAAGGTCAGGCAATTACACGACAATCGCCAACGGAGACAAAAATTTTGCTTTTTATCCGCCAGGAAATTCCTTCGGACTGCCTGTCGGATAAAAAGCCTGTCTGCGGCTGTCTGCCGTCCCTCTCCCGTTCGCTTACTCCGCCGAAATCAGATAATAATACACCGGCTGGCCGCCGCTCTGCAGTTCAATGTCGAGATTTCCATAACGGCCGGCAATCTTATCGCGCAATTTCTCCGCCTCTTCCGGCTCGATTTCCTCCCCGTAATAGATGCTCAAAAGTTCCGTCTCGTCGTCCGTCATGGCAGCCACCGTCTCCAGAACCGTCCGCTCCATATTGACACCCACGGCCACAATTCCCGTATCGTCGATACCCATATAATCTCCCTGCCGGATTTCTTTGCCGCCCACGGACGTATCACGCACCGCATACGTGATCTGTCCGGTTTTGACATGTTTCATTTCTTCCAGCATGGCGCTCTCGTTTTCCGCACAGGGCAGTTCCGGTACGTAGCTGATTATGGCCGTAATGCCCTGCGGTACGGTCTGCGTCGGAATGACAATCACCGTTCGGTCTTCCGTCATATCCCGCGCCTGATTGGCCGCCATCACAATGTTCTTATTATTCGGCAGAATAAAGACCGTATCCGCATTCACACGGCGGATCGCATCCAGCATATCTTCCGTACTGGGGTTCATTGTCTGGCCGCCTTCCACAACATAATCCACGCCCAGTTCACGGAATATCCGGCTCAGTCCGCTGCCGGCACAGACAGCGATAAATCCCACTTCTTTCCGCGGCATCTGTACCGGCGCCGGCTCCGTTTTCCCTTCTCCCGGTTCCCGGGCGCTTCGAAACAGTTTTTCCTGATGTTCCAGCCGCATATTATCTATTTTCATGTGGGAAAGCGCACCATAAGAAAGCGCTTTTTGAATGGCAAGGCCGGGGTCATTGGTATGTACATGTACCTTGATGACCTCCTCATCCGCTACCATCACAATCGAATCCCCGATCGATTCCAGATAATCCTGCAGCGCCTGTTCGTCCGCCTTTTCCACCGGCCGCTCTGTCATAATAATACATTCCGTACAATATCCGAAACGGATCTCCGTCTGCGCGTCCGCTGCAGAAACAGCCGCCGGAACATGCTGCACCGGCGCAACCGGTTCCAGAGAAATTTCTTTTCCCAAAAATACATCATAGGCGCCCTTCAGCACTTCCACAAGTCCCTGTCCGCCCGAATCCACGACGCCCGCCTGTGCCAATACCGGGAGAATCTCCGGCGTCTGTGCAAGCACATGCTCCATATGCGCTATGATTT
>CATLGN010000155.1 GCA_949935685.1 uncultured Lachnospiraceae bacterium
GATGGAGAGAAAGTGGATGACTCGCTGCTGCAGGATGTGATGGAAGGCGAAGAAGATGCGGCCGGAGATGGGCAAAATGGCGGGACGGATGCGGAGGGCGGCGAAACGCAGGCCGGAACGGACGGGAGTACAGCCGGGGCGGCAGAGGAGCCGGGTGCGGACGGGATACGGGTGGAGTTGAGCCGGGTCTCGGAGCGGCAGATGAAAAATACCGATAATATGCTGCTTTTGCGTAGTCGTTCGCAGAGTGTTTCGGTCGTCATACCGGGCAATCAGAAGGCAGAGGACGCCATCAACGGCTTTTTTGCCGACCGCTGGCTCTCGTATGGCGACACGGCTGCGCAGTATCGGGAGACGGCGCTTGCAACGCTGGCGGCCAGCCGCCCGGAAGGCGCGGCGGATGATGCCAAAAGAGACTGGATAGGCTTTGCGCTGGGACTGTCCTATCGTGTGGCGCGGGCGGATGAGCAGATGATCAGCATAGTGGAAGACAGCTATGAATATACCGGGGGCGAATATCGGAATTTTGTGCGGGTGGCCTATAATTTCGATACCCGTACGGGGAAACGGCTGACACTTGCGGATGCGGCGTCCGATCTGGACGAGATTCGGGCGGAGAGCGTCCGTTATATGGGGGAACAGATTCAGAAGCCGGAATGGGAAATTTCCGTTTATGATGATTATGCCAATCATCTGGAAGATGTTCTGACCGACGGCACCTGGTATACCGATGCGGAAGGCTTTCACATTATCTGTAATGCGTCTGTCATTGCAGGCCGGGCCGCCGGAACAATAGAATTTTTACTGCCGTATGACGAGGTGGATGTGATTGCGGAGCAGTATCTTCCCGCGCCGGCAGCGGTTACGGATGATCGATCTGAATAACGGCGTAATAAGCGGGATCGATTTCCTGCAGGCGCGTCTCGATTCGCTCTTTTAACTGTTCGGCCGAATAATCCGTGTGATAGGGCACGACGACATCAAAGATCAGATTGGTGTGCGTTGTGCCTTTTACCATGCGGAAATCATGGAGCGTCAGCGCGGCGTCGATCTGTGACAGCACATCGGCGGCCATTGCTTTACAGGCTATGGTCTCCGCATCGTCGTTCATAACCGGATCCATATGTATCACGGCGGAACAGCGCAGTTCCTGCTGCAGCCGCTTTTCGATGTTGTCGATCGTATCGTGAAGGAGCAGAATATCACCTTTTGCGGGCACTTCCGCATGGAGGGAAATCATCCGGCGGCCCGGGCCATAGTCATGAACGATCAGGTCGTGGACGCCGAGCACCTCGTCATATTCGGTCACGATCCGGGTGATGCGTCTGATAAATTCGGGATCGGGAGCCTGACCGAGCAGCGGGCTGATGGTGTCCTTCGCGGCGTCGTAACCGCCGTGGAGGATGAGGATGCCGACGAGGATACCGCACCAGCCGTCGATCTGGTATCCGGAAAGCTGCGAGATGATCGCGGCGATCAGGACTGCGCCGGTGGCGAGGCAGTCGCTGAAACTGTCTGTCGCGGTAGCGCGCAGCGCTGCGGAGCCGATTTTTTCGCTCAGCGATTTATTGTAGCAGTACATGTAGAGCTTTACGAGAATGGAAAGTACCAGTGTTGTCAGGATAATAGGGGTAAAGGAAACCGGCTGCGGGTGAATGATTTTGGAGACGGAAGAACGAATCAACTCCACTGCCATGACAAGGATAATAATGGAGACGATCAGGCCGGAAATGTATTCACTTCTGCCGTGACCGAAGGGATGATCGGGATCGGCCTCCTGCGCGGCGATCTGAAAGCCGATCATCGTGATAATCGAGGAACCGGCATCCGAGAGGTTATTGAAGGCGTCCGCAATAATGGAGATGGAACCGCTGAACAGACCGGCGGCGAATTTGGAGGCGAACAGGAGAATGTTCAGGAAAATGCCGAAACCGCCGCTGACTACGCCGTATTTCCGGCGGACGGCAGGGGAATCCGTATTTTCCCGGTCGGGAATCAGTATATGGATCAACAATGTTATCATCGGGCTACCTCGCTGTCATGATTGGGATGGAACAGTAACAGATGAACTGTAACATTTTTTGAAAAGGGGCGCAAGGGATTTTTCAAAAATGTTGCGCCGGGGCTGCGGACGGTGTATAATAATTGCGGTTACAGCATGATACGGGCGATCGGGCCCGAATGACATAAATATGATAAAGGAGAAGAGAGTATGAGTAAAAAACCGGTTGTGCTTATGATTCTGGACGGCTATGGCTTAAACAGCAGGACAGACGGCAATGCCGTGGCGCAGGCAGAAACGCCTGTGATGGACAGGCTGATGCGGGAATGTCCTTTTGTAAGGGGAAATGCCAGCGGGATGGCGGTAGGGCTTCCCGACGGACAGATGGGTAATTCCGAAGTGGGACATTTGAATATGGGCGCGGGGCGTATCGTATATCAGGAGCTGACAAGGATTACAAAAGAAATTCAGGACGGCACATTTTTTGAGAATCCCGCACTGATGGATGCGGTCAATAACTGCAAAAAGAACAACAGTGCGCTGCATATGTTCGGCCTTTTGTCCGACGGCGGCGTACACAGTCATAATACGCACCTTTACGGCCTGTTGGAGCTGGCGAAGCGCAACGGCCTGGAAAAAGTATATGTGCACTGTTTCCTCGACGGGCGGGATACGCCGCCTGCCAGCGGCAAAGGGTATGCGGAGGCGCTGGAAGCCGAGATGCAGAGGATCGGCACAGGGCAGATCGCATCCGTTATGGGCCGCTACTATGCGATGGACCGGGACAATAATTATGACAGGGTAAAACTTGCCTACGACGCGCTGACAAAGGGCGAGGGGCTGAAGGCGGCAAGCGGCCCGGCGGGCATTCAGGCTTCCTATGACAGAGACGAGACGGATGAATTTGTAAAGCCTACGGTCGTGGAAAAGGACGGAAAGCCGGTGGCGGTGATTTCCGATCAGGATTCCGTAATCTTTTTCAATTTCCGTCCCGACCGGGCACGGGAGATTACCCATGCGTTCTGCGACGATGATTTTTCGGGATTTGACCGCGGCGGCAGACTGAATCTGACGTATGTATGTTTCTCCGACTATGATCCGACGATTCCGAATAAGGAAGTGGCGTTTCATAAGATTGCTGTCACCAACACATTTGGCGAGTGGCTTGCGGCAAACGGCATGAAACAGGCCAGAATCGCGGAGACGGAGAAGTATGCGCACGTCACGTTCTTTTTCAATGGCGGCGTGGAAGAACCGAACGAGGGAGAGGAACGTGTGCTTGTCAATTCTCCCAAGGATGTGGCGACATATGATCTGAAGCCGGAAATGAGCGCATTTGAAGTGTGCGACAAACTGACGGAAGCGATCGGCTCCGGGAAATATGATGTGATCATTATCAATTTTGCCAATCCCGATATGGTCGGGCACACCGGTGTGGAGCCTGCGGCGATCAAAGCTGTGGAGGCTGTGGACACCTGTGTGGGCAGAGCTGTGGAGGCTGTGGAAAAGGCGGATGGCGTGCTCTTTATCTGTGCGGACCATGGCAATGCGGAGCAGCTTGTGGACTATGAAACCGGCGCACCGTTTACGGCGCATACGACAAACCAGGTGCCGTTTATCCTCGTAAATTATGATTCGGATTATACTTTGCGGGAGGGTGGATGCCTGGCGGACATTATCCCCACGCTGATCGAGATTATGGGGAAAGAGCAGCCTGCGGAAATGACAGGAAAGTCATTGCTGGTGAGAAAATAAAACAGGACAGACAGGAGCGATGCGCCTGATCTGAGAACTTTTAGCGGGAGCGACATCGGAGCGGGCAAAAGCCGCCGGTGCCGCTCCTGTCTGTATGACAGGGTTCGTTCTGCGGAATGTTCGCAGTTTATTCCTGCATGCGTTTGTCGTGGAGGCATCTTATTTTTGCGTTGACAATTGGCTGGTTTATGTTATAATTGGTGTACTAACATACACAGTACACATATTGAACGTAGTACGGTATACGGCCCGGAAGAAAGGAGAGGGTTATGATTATTCTGGATTATAAAGATACCAGACCGCTGTATGAGCAGGTGGTGGATAAGCTGCAAAAACTGATTATCAACGGTATTCTGGAACCTGACAGCAGGATGCCTTCCGTCAGAAGTCTTGCCATGGAGCTTTCCATCAATCCGAATACGATACAGAAGGCGTATGCGGAGCTGGAACGAACAGGGTTTCTGTATACGATCAAGGGCAGGGGAAATTTTGTCACGTATAATGAAGAACTCTGCCTGCTGAAAAAGCAAGAGTATCTGGAGAAGATCAGAAAAATTTTACAGGAAGCGGAGGAAATCGGCGTTTCCCGGGCGGAGATGCTGGAGGAATTAAAGGAAGGGGAGAGCGGTAATGATTGAAATTCGTGATGTGAGTAAGTCCTTTGAAGACATTCAGGCTGTGGATCATGTGAATATCAATATCAAAGAAGACAGTGTTTTCGGGCTGATCGGCACAAACGGCGCGGGAAAGAGCACGGTACTGCGGATGATGAGCGGTGTGATCCGTCCCGACGAAGGGGAAGTTGTAGTCGACGGCATACCGGTGTTCGATCATGTGGAGGCAAAGGAACGCATCTTTTTTATTGCGGATGAGCCGTATTTTTTTGCGAACGCCACGCCGGAAGACATGGGGCGGTATTATGCGGGGGTATATCCGAATTTTGATATGCTGCATTATTATCAATATCTGGAAAATTTCGAACTGGGAAGACGGCGCAAGGTGGGGACATTTTCCAAAGGCATGAAAAAACAGCTTGCGATACTCTGCGGCATTTGTGCCAGAACAAAATATCTGTTTTGCGACGAAACATTTGACGGACTGGATCCGGTTATGCGTCAGGGGATTAAGAGTTTGATGGCAAAGGAGATGGATGAACGGGGCATGACGCCGATTATCGCTTCTCACAATCTGCGAGAACTGGAAGACATATGCGATCATGTCGGCCTGCTGCACCGGGGCGGCGTACTGCTCTCCCGGGAACTGGAGGAGATGAAATGTAACATTCAGAAGGTACAGTGCGTGTTGGAGGAAGGCACGTCGGAGGAGGAAGCACTGAAAGGGCTGGATATTGTGAAGTCCGAGAAACGCGG
>CATLGN010000156.1 GCA_949935685.1 uncultured Lachnospiraceae bacterium
TCGGTTTTGAGGGTATGGCAGGGAAGGAAGACAGAGAGAAGAAAGAGAGATAATCCTCGATAGCTCAATGGTAGAGCACGCGGCTGTTAACCGCGGGGTTGTAGGTTCGAGCCCTACTCGGGGAGTTCTGTATTGTGTTAGATTCCGGGTAAGGCTCCGTGGTCAAGCGGTTAAGACATCGCCCTTTCACGGCGGTAACACGGGTTCGATTCCCGTCGGAGTCAGTTTCATATGGCAGGGCGCAGTAGCCAAGTGGTAAGGCGTGGGTCTGCAACACCCTGATTCACCGGTTCAAATCCGGTCTGCGCCTCTCAAAAGACCTCGAAAAACGTTGATTTTTCGGGGCTTTTGTTTTAGTGATTTTGACCGCTACAATCACAACAATGATGTAAAATAAGATTGTTTCCCATATGCATATACTGCGGATTTTATCAGCCGGATCAGCCATATATCAGTTGGCTGGTCCGGCTTTGTTGATAAACGCTATGGCTGATTCCCGCGAGCAACGAGCCCAGTGACTGCTTGCAGGCATTTGACTTCAGGATATACGCCGGGAGACGGAAAAAAGAGAACAGGGGACAGGAATCATGGAGAATTACAGGATATTGATTATTGATGATGACAGGGAGCTTTGTGCGCTGATCCGGCAGAGTGTTTTACGGGAACGGATAGAGGCTGACTACTGCTACTCCGGAAAATCCGGTTTGCAAAAGCTACAAGAGAAGGATTACCAGCTTGTCATACTGGATGTCATGATGCCTGGGTTTGACGGCTTTGAAACACTGGAAATGATTCGAAAAGAGAGCCGCTTGCCTATTTTGATGTTTACATCAAAAAATGACAGCGCTTCCAAAGTACGCGGACTGCGGGCAGGGGCGGACGATTATCTGACGAAGCCTTTTGATATGGACGAGCTGATCGCACGTATTATTTCCCTGATCCGGCGCTATACCCGTTTTAATCAAAAAGACGGGCAGATGCAGACCTGTGAGTTTGACGGACTGACCATTGACTGCGAAAGTCGCCGTGTGATCACCGGGAACGGGGAATTTGAGTTGCCGCCGAAAGAATTTGACGTACTCCTCTGTCTTGCCGGGAATCAGGGAAAGATACTGACCAAAAGGCAGATTTATGAGAGCGTGTGGGGAGAGGAATATGTCTATGATGACAGCAATATCATGGCAGTCATCAGCCGCCTGCGGAAGAAAACAGAAGTAAATCCGGGAAATCCCAGATATATACAGACGGTAAAAGGGATTGGCTATCGTTTTAATAAGGAGGTCTGACAAATGCGTGGGGATATGATGGTGCTGATTGGAACGGCTATAATTCTTGTTGCTGTCTGTGGCTCTGTTTTTGTCATCCGGCGTGTCAGAAGGCAGATAACAGAAATGGTAGAGGCGCTTACGGATGTGAAAAACGGGAATGGGAACCGGCGTATCCTGTCAGAAACCCATGAGCTTGTGGCTCCCCTTGCCTATACGATCAACGATATTATCCTGTCTTATGAAAACAGGCTTTCTGCTTATCACCGGACAGAAGAGACCAACCGGCAACTTATGACAAGTCTTTCTCATGATGTGCGGACGCCCCTTACCACATTGATCGGGTATCTGGATGCTGCGCATAAAGGAATCGTCACCGGGAAAGAACGTGATGATTACATCGAAACCGCACGCCGGAAAGCCTATGACCTGAAAGAATATATTGATGTGCTCTTTGACTGGTTTAAGCTGGGGTCTGATGAATTTTCCATGAATATGGCACCCGTTGACCTGACGGAGCTGACACGGAACCTGTTAGTTGACTGGATACCGGTTTTTGAGGATGCGCAGATGGACTTTGTGGCAGACATTCCGGAGCGTCCTTTCCGGGTAAAGCTTGATCCGGACGGATATATGCGGATCTTAAACAATCTGGTACAGAATGTAATTTCCCACAGCCATGGAAACCGGATAGAGATCGCACTACTGGAGCAGGATGGGAACATAAAAATCCGCCTTGCAGATAACGGGGTGGGGATTGACAAAGAGGATTTGAAGCATATTTTTGAACGGCTTTATAAATGTGATAAGGGACGGTCCGAAAAGGGCAGCGGCCTTGGCCTGTCCATTGTACATCAGCTCGTGATCAAGATGAATGGAACCATAACCGCAGAAAGTGTGCCGGGCAGCGGAACCGTTTTTACGTTGTCGTTTTCTTTGGTGTAGGAAAATCAGTTATTGTTCACACAGGGCTTTGCGCAGTTCTCAGTGACAAAAATTGCAAGGTTAATACAAGGTTTTTGCAAGGTTCATGCAAGGTTGGCGTGGTAAGATGGCAGTTATACAGGAGGTTAATAAAATGGTCAAATATGTAATCGAAACGAAAAATCTTACCAAACAGTATGGGACGCAGAAAAGTGTTGCCGACCTGAATATGCATGTTCAGAAAGGGCGTATCTATGGCCTGCTTGGCAGGAATGGGGCCGGAAAGACCACAACCATGAAAATGCTGCTTGGACTGACGCAGCCCACTTCCGGGCAGGTGGAAATCTGGGGAAAGCCTTTGCGGACAAATGAAAAAAAGCTGCTGCCCCGGATTGGCAGTCTGATTGAGTCCCCCGGATTTTACCCGAATCTGACTGCTACGGAAAACCTGCGCATTTTTGCTACCCTGCGGGGAGTCCCGGGCCACAATGCGATTAAAAACGCGCTGGATCTGGTGGGTCTGCCTTACAGAGATAAAAAGCTGTTTTCCCAGTATTCCCTTGGCATGAAGCAGCGGCTGGCCATTGCCCTTGCCGTCATGCATGATCCGGAGCTTCTGATTCTGGACGAACCGATCAACGGCCTTGATCCCATTGGAATTGCAGAGGTTCGTTCCTTTATCCGCGACCTTTGCAACGAGCGGGGGAAAACCATTCTGATCTCCAGTCACATTCTCTCCGAAATTGCGCTTTTGGCAGATGATATCGGCATTATTGACCACGGCGTTTTATTGGAGGAAGAAAGTCTGGCAGAGCTGGAAGCAAAGAGCAGCAGACATATCTGCTTTACGGTTTCGGATACGGCACAGGCGGCAAGGATTTTAGAACGTGTATTTCAGGAAAACCGGTTCACCATACAGGACGACCATCGTATGCAGGTGCATAATTTTGAGCTGCCCATAGGAAAAACGATCACTGCCTTTGTGGAAAATGGCCTGGAAGTATCGCAGGCCGTAACCTCGGAAGAAAGCCTGGAAGATTATTTCAGGCGTGTAACAGGGGGTGAGGGGATTGCTTAATTTTGTAAAGTGTGAATTATGGAAATTGAAACGAAAGAAATTTATTTTACTCGTGATATTTTCCTCATTTATTTTTCCTGTACCTCTTACCGTCATGATGACGACGCCGCAGATGGCAGAGAGATTTGAAAGCGATGCCGAGACCTTTAACGGCTGTTTCCAGTTTATCATGGGATATGGGGTGGAGCTGCTTCTGCCCTGTATCATCGGCGTCGTTGCGGCGATGCTGTTTTTCATGGAGCGGGATAACGACACCTTTAAAAACCTGCGGACCATTCCGGTAACAAGCACACAGATGATTGTTGCCAAAATCATGGTTTTATTTTTCATGGGTATTATTTTCAGCCTGTCCTCAGCTTTTGCCGCAATCATATGCGGAGGCCTGGTATCCGAGGTAAACGGGATCTTCTATAAACTGTTTGTGGCATTGGAGATGGGGATTTTTGTCACTGCCGGGACGCTGCCTTTAATTGTTGTTGTAGTGTTCTTCAGTAAGACTTATATTTTTTCCATTCTGTTGTGTGTTTTTTACAGCGTCTTAAGTCTGACTGCGGAATGCTGTTTTGCGGCATTGCCGAAAGCCATATGCTGGCTGATGCCCATTCCTCTTATGACTTTGTGGAGTGCGGGTGATATGGAACGGCATGGAGTGATGGAGGTCAGGGGTGCGCTTAGAGATCTGATGCCCACAACCTTTCAGACTGTTGCCATTTTGGGGACCTGGGCGGTCGTTTCCGTCATAGTCATTGATTATCTGTATAAAAAGAGGGGGGAATGATATGTTTCGTATGGTCAGAACCGAAATCTGGAAATTAAAACGTTATCATATGATATGGGCAGGCGTTCTTTTAATGCTGCTTTCCGTTTTACTGACACTGTTTTACACTACGGCGCTGGACGGCACCTATTGGACATTCGCCCATTTTACGGAGCAGGTGATTAAAAACAATTTCAGTATGATTTTTCCCATGTGCATTACGCTGCTTGCCGGTTATATCATAGCAAGAGAAGAACTGGACGATACGCTGAAAAGTATTCTGGTGGTTCCTGTTTCTTACTGTAGTTTATTGTGGGGGAAATTACTTGTCTGCGCTTTGCTGTCCCTGTTTTTAGGATTGGTAAGCGCCGTATTTACGGTCGCTGCGAATCTGCTCATGGGATTTCCGGGATTTTCTGCGGCGTCCGTATTGCAGACATTTGTACAGATGATTTTGAACTGCCTGTTTCTGTATGTTGCAGTCATGCCGGTGATCGCAGCCGCGGCCCGCATACCGAACGGACATATGATCGGCACGATCGTCGCGTTTGCCTATGGATATGGGGGCATGTTTGCCGCAGGGAACATGACACTTGCCAGTATCTATCCGATCACAGCCAGCATGGGGTTGATCCGGTACCGGAGCTATGATGAAGCGGTTCATTGGAATATTCCGCTGTGCGGGTTGAGTATGATGGCGGCTTTTCTGGTTTCTGCGGTTATTGTGGTAACAACCAAAAATGTTTCACCGGCAAAACCGACTCAGAAGCAGAAAAAAATCGTTGCAAAAAAAGGTTGGTAAATGGAGGCGTTAGAAATGAAGAAAAAAATAATGATTGGGATTGCGGCAGCCGCAATTATAATAACAGGCTTTATCTGTTTCTGTATATGGTCCCTTTCCGAATCCGGCAGCACTTATTATTATGGGCAGATTGATAACAGCAAATTGGAACAGACCGAATCAAAGGGCGGTGTGATCAGCTTCAGCGGGAATATGGATTATT
>CATLGN010000157.1 GCA_949935685.1 uncultured Lachnospiraceae bacterium
CTTTCCCCGCCAGAAGCTGCGTTACGATCGTCGGTATCACGGCGCGCGCCGACTGTCTGGGGCCGAATGTATTAAACGGCCGCACGATTGTCACCGGCAGATGAAAACTCCGGTAAAAGCTTTCCGCCAGCCTGTCCGCGCCGATCTTTGTCGCGGAATACGGCGACTGTCCCTGATACGGATGCTTTTCGTCGATCGGCACATACTGCGCCGTGCCGTATACCTCCGATGTGGACGTAATCAGTACCCGCTCCGGCTCCAGATCGCGCGCCGCCTGCAGCACATTCAGCGTCCCTTTGATGTTTGTATCCACATACGAGTCCGGCGAATGATAACTGAACGGAATCGCAATCAATGCCGCCAGATGGAATACGCCGTCCACGCCTTTCATTGCCTCCCGCACGCCGTTGGGATCCCGGATGTCTCCCTGAAAAATTTCAATTTCCCGCAGGGTCTCCTGAGGGAAAGTGTCCAGCCACCCCCATGTATTAAATGAATTATAATACGTAAATGCTTTGACGTCATATCCTTTCCGCATCAGATGTTCCACCAGATGACTGCCGATAAAGCCGTCCGCACCCGTTACCAAAACTTTTTTCATATCGCACCTCTTATTTCTCTGACTGCCAGACTTACAATTTCCCGCCGACTCTTTTCCACCAGTTCCGGCTTCGCCCCTTCGATGGGGGAATACACGCACAGCGCGCTGTCCGCAAACGCTCTGAAATAATTCCGCACCGCCTGCACGGAAATTTCCCTGCCCTGCAGAATGTCCGCTATGGCCGCCCTGCATTCGTCTTCATTGCCCACCTGATAGATGCCAGGGCCATGCTCAAACCCGCCATGTCCGAACACAAAGACCGGTTTGCCATTGGCAATGGCTTCGATGGAAACCGTTCCCGCCGGCGTCGCCGCCGCCACACAGTCCGCCAGCAAATCCACCGAATCCACATCGCTGCTGACAAGCGTTACATTTTCTGTGTCCCGCAAATCGCGATAAAAATTTTTCATACGATAGGGCTGCACAAAATGCTCTTTTACATACAGCCTGATACCATATTCCTTCAAAACGGGAGCCAGAAGCTGTACACACAGCTCCTGTTCCACAAACACGCCCGCCTGCGGCAATGTCGTGGCCTCCGGCTGCAGATGGAGCAGAAACAACACATAGTTTTCCCGTTTCCTGTCCGGCACCACAGCCATCTTTTCATAATCTGCTATCGTATCGCAGGCTTTCAGCTTATGGCGCACCTTTCGGATATGATAGGCGTCCTTTTTCATCCACTGCAGGTTTTTCCGCAACGGCGCGGCGCTGCCGCCGCGCAGGGAATCCAGTATCCCGTGTTTGATGCGGGAAAGTTGCCGTTTCGCAATTTTGTCCCGCATGACATATCCCATAATCTGACGTTTTTCTTTCCGCGCATGTTCCTTTTTGCTTCCCGAGCCGAGCATAACCTGCATTTTCTTCTGCTTGTTTTCCCGCAGCAGCGCCTGATAATATTCCTCCACATCCGCCGGCAGTTCCACCGGATCCGTATTGTCACGCTGCCTGACATACGCGCTGTCGAGCCGTTCATAAAGCCGATACAGATCGTTTCCGACAAAACACCAGTGCAGCAGGTGGGTCGGCGCCACAATGCACATGGGAATTTTCTTCGCCTTTGTCAACGCATAGATCACATAATCATGCGTATGATGCGGAATGCCGGTCAGAAACACAAAATTTATGGCATTGCGCTCGAACACGTCGTTCCAGAAGCGCAGATGGTGCAGGTAAAACCGTTTTGCCTCATCATACGTAAAAATATCAAAATCCGTTATGCGGCAGAGCATTTTGACCGCCGTCGGTTCATAAGGCTCCATGGCCGTCAGCAGTTCCCGGGAAAGCGGGCGCAGCGTATTCATGTCCATGCAGTATTCATATCTGGCATTGGCGCACATATCATAGTCGATTTTTTCATATTTTTCCGGGTCGTATGTGTCGTTCCCGTCATTGTCCCGGCTCGTGAGCACACACCGCCGGAAATGCACCGCCTGATCGATTTCTTTCAGAATCGACGCCTGATAGCCGTTCACCGAATCATAACCCTGAAAAAATAAATTAATGTCCATCCTGTCTCTCCTGCACGATTTTGCCGTCCCTGACCGCAAATATCATATCACAGTTTTCGATTGTCTTCAGTCTGTGCGCAATAATCAACATCGTCTTTCTGCCGTGGAAATGATTGATCGCTTCCATGATGGCGGCTTCCGTATCGTTGTCCAGCGCCGAAGTCGCCTCATCCAGTATGAGCAGTTCCGGGTCGTGATACAATGCTCTCGCTATACCGAGACGCTGCCGCTGTCCGCCTGACATGCGAATCCCCCGCTCCCCGATCTCCGTGTCCAGCCCATCCGGCTGTTCCTTTACAAACGAGGTGAGCTGCGCCTCCTCCAATACTTCCCACACCCGCTGCTCGTCCACCTTCTCCCGCGGAATGCCGAACGCCACATTGGCCCGTATCGTATCGTCGATCAGATTGATCGACTGCGGAATATAACCGATATTGTGCAGCCACCCGCGGTAATTGGTCAGCACATCCGTACCGTCGCATAATATGCGCCCCTCCTGCGCATCCAGCAGGCCGAGCATAATATCGACCAGTGTCGTCTTGCCTGCGCCGGATTTCCCCACGATTCCCACCGATTTCCCAATCGGAATGCGCATATCCGCATGGTCAAATATTTTTTTGTCCGAATTCGGATACTGATAACTGATCTGCTCGATCGTTATTTCCTCTGTAAAGGGAAGCTTTTTCCCGTCTCCCCGGTCTGTGGTTTTCGGATTGTATTCCGCTTTGACATTCTGCGGCATTTCCACATTTTCGTATACAAAATCCAGTGTCGGTTTGTAGTATGCGATGTTGGCCAGATACGTGCTCATACGGTTCGCACAGGGCATCAGCCGCACGGCCGCCATGGCGAACGCGGTCAACTGCGGCAGCATGCTGGTAACGCTGCGTCCAAACGCGATCATCACGCCCAGATAGGCCAGTATCCCGCCGATACAGACGGCCTCGATAATCAGCCGCGGCGCGCTGCCGAGCACTTTCTGACTTCTGGACAGATCATAAAACTTTCTGCCGTTGTTTTCATATTCTTCCAGAAACGACTCCTCTTTGGCAAATATTTTTACATCCTTGATTCCCATAATGGACTGGATAATGCTGTTCTACATGCGGCTCTGCCGCACCCGCGCCTCCTGTCCGATACGCCCCATCTTCGGCTTGAACAGCAGCGCGATCAGCGCCGTCACACCGAACAGCACAAAGCACATAATGACCATCATCTGAAAATCAATAACCAACAGCACAAGGCCGAGACAGACGGCAATGATAAACTCCGACAGAAACTGGATGCATTCCAGCAACAGCGAAAAGACGCCCGTCGTATCGCTGTACACGGTGCGCAGCACATCGGACGTATTGGCGTTCAGATAAAACTCATACGGCTTGTTAAAATAAATCCGCAGCAGATCCCGGGAAATCAAAAACTGACTGTTACAGATAAACGTGTGCTGCACATGATACATAAACAACAGATACGCGTTTTTAAATACAAAAATAAAGATCAACACGGCAATCATAACAATCACAAGCTGTTCCAGACTGTCCAGCCCCAGAATTTTACAAACCTCTGCCACAACTTTGTTTTCGGTAAGCACATCCGGCTCCACAATCGCCATCACGACAGGCAGAATCATCGACACGCCGAGTGTCTCCAATACGGCGCCGATTACAATCAAAAACAATAAACCGGCCACACGCCGTTTTTGTTTCGCGCTCAGCACCACACGCAATTTTCTTATAATGTCCAAATCCATAGTCCGTTTTCTCCCGGGGCCTTATCGTATGCGTACGTTGCGGCCGTTTCTCTCGTTTTCTGTCGTCTTTATTTCTGCCGGCGCCGGCCCCGGCTCCGGGTATGCACCAGACGCGGCAGTCCCAGAATGCGATTGCGCGTTCTGCGCCTGCTGTCCGCATCCCACGTCTCCTGCAAATATGCCTGCAGCCGTTCGCTGCCCGCCGCATACCGCCGGATCCGGTACAGCAGCAGATTGCGTCGTTCCTGCATTCTGACTTTCCATGTTTTTTTCGGATACCAGAGCTGATCCAGAATTTCGGAAAAAGGAATCACATGCTGATGATTGGCCTCCAGAAAATTTTCCAGTTCTCCGTAGTCCCGCTCGCCCAGATCATTACAATGGATACAGATCGTATCCAGCCCCGGAGAGAGCCGCGGCCTCGCGCTCCTGCTGGGCACAAACAGCAGTCCCTTTGTATAATATGGCAGATTGGCATATCCGTCGCTGACACAGGTATATTCCAGTCTGCGCAGCGCTTTCAGCGTATTCCTGTCATACGTATGCCCCGGCGCCATAAATATTGTAGCATTGAGACCGTTTTTTTGCAAAATTTCCCTGCCCTTTTTTAACTTATCGTACTGTGTCTCATATGGCAGCCCCGCAAATTCGCTCGCCTTTTTCAGACCGAGAAGCCCCGCGTCCTTTGTCTCATACACATGCCGGTATCCGTGCTGCGCGATCAGCCAGCCGCTCCGCTCCAGAGAAGCCATATACTCCCAGAAATCCTCGTGATATTCTCCCCGCACAAGCGCCGCGTCGCCGTTGTCAGGCACCACGCCGAGCAGCGGTCTGACCTTATATTTGTCGAAGATCGCCTTGACCCTGTAAAATTTGCTCCAATCCATGTCCGGCGTTATATCGTCAAGCCGGAAAAGACATACGTTAGTCATCCGTTAAAACCCCTATCAGATTGATAATGCCTTTGACCGCTTCCGCCTTCAGCCCCACCACATCTTCACAGTCATAATAATACAGTTCGTCGCCGCCGAAGGATTCCTTAAACTCCGTAATGCTTTTCACTTCCTCGCGCAGGCCCGCCCCGCCCCAGTCGTATACGGTCTTTCCCATCTCCTTAAAATACATCATATCCGATTTGTGCAGATACCGGTTGGCAATGCCCAC
>CATLGN010000158.1 GCA_949935685.1 uncultured Lachnospiraceae bacterium
TCCCATCAACAGGCTTGTCCCGTCATGTACCAACTGCATAATCTTTTTCTCGATTCCATTTTCCCGCATCCAGTACAGATCATACATCGTATTCTTTGAGCCTGGCAGCAGAATCAGATCCGGCGCCCCCAGCTCCCGGAGTGTGGAAATATAGCGCAGGGAAACATTTTCAATATTTTCCAGCGGATTGAAATCGGTAAAATTCGACAAATGCGGCAGACGGATAACCGCAATGTCGATCAGTTCGGGACGTTTGCCGGACAAAAGCCGCTCCGCCATGGAATCTTCGTCGTCAAGATCCAGCTCCGTATAAGGAATCACGCCAATGACGGGAATGCGGCACTTCTGGTACAGCATTTCCAGTCCCGGTTCCAAAAGCCTGCGGTCTCCCCGGAATTTATTCATGACAAAGCCCTTGACCCGCCTGCGCTCCGTCTCTTCCAGAAGTGCGATCGTACCGTAAAGCTGTGCGAAAACGCCGCCTCTGTCAATGTCGCCAATCAATAGTACCGGCGCATCCACCAGCTCCGCCAGTCCCATATTGACAATGTCCTGTTCTTTTAAATTAATCTCCGCAGGGCTGCCGGCCCCTTCGATCACAATCACACTGTATTTTTTTTCCAGCTTCCGATAGGCTTCCAGCACATGGGGAATCAATTCCCGCTTTCTGCGCTGGTATTCGCCGGCCTGCATATTGCCCACGACTTCTCCGTTTACAATAACCTGCGAGCCCATATCCGAATTCGGCTTCAACAAAATGGGATTCATGGCAACTTCCGGGAAAAGTCCCGCCGCTTCCGCCTGCATCACCTGCGCCCGGCCCATTTCCAGCCCTTCCGCGGTAATATAAGAATTCAGCGCCATATTCTGTGACTTAAAGGGCGCCGCAGAAAAACCGTCCTGTTTCAAAACCCGCAGCAGCCCTGCGGTAAACAGGCTCTTTCCCACATTCGACATGGTTCCCTGAATCATCAAATTTCCCTTCATCCAATCTCCCCTTTGATTTCCTCCAACAGTATTTCGTTTTCCCTGTGCGTTCTCACGGCGATACGATACCAGCCCCGGCCCATCCCTCTGTAATCGCTGCAGTCCCGGATCAGGATGCCCCGTTCCAAAAGCGTTTCGTATAAAGGCGCTTCGCTATAAAAGCAGAGAAAGTTCGCCGCGCCCGGCAGGACGCGCAGCCCCAGCTTCTCCAACCCCGTCAGCAGAAAATTTCGTTCGTCCGTAATATATTTCCTTGTTTGACTGATATAGTCAATATTTCTTCCGCCATCCAGTATGGTCAATCCGGCCAACTGCGCAATCCCCGAGACATTCCAGCACGGAAGCTGCGCCTGCAGACGCTCCGCTGCGCCGCTGTCGGCAATACAGTATCCAAGCCGCAGTCCGGGTATGGCATAAAGCTTGGTAAAAGCCTTTAATACAATCAGCCCCGGCCCGGCATCCGGCAGACCGCAGTCAGCCGGCTCGCCCGTCACTGTCAGTTCCCCGAAGCAAGCGGCAAACACCACCGTAATCCCATGCTGACGGCAACGCTCCAGAATCCGGCCAAGCAACCGTTCGGGAATCCGGTTGCCGACCGGATTGTTCGGACTGCACAAAAATACGGCATCCACATCGGCCGTAAGCGCCTCCAGTATCCCTTCCGTAAGCGCAAAGCCCGTTTCCGCTTTTCCCGTTTCATAACGGATTTCCGCTCCCACTGCCAGCAGCGCGCGCTCATATTCCGAGAAAGAGGGCACCGGCAAAAGACAGGTAATACGCCGCGCCGCCTTCTCCTGCGACAGCATCCGGGCGATGGCGCAGATCAGTTCCGAAGCGCCGTTGCCGCAGACAATCTGTTCCCGTGAAACGCCATGACAGGATGCCAGCGCCCCCCGCAGACTGTCGCAGGACGGATCGGGGTACCATTCCCAAAGCTCTGCGCCCGCCTGTATTTTTTCCCGCAAAGCCCGTTTCACATAATCCGGCATACCCAGAGGATTGGTATTAACCGAAAAATCATACCGGACCGTGTGGCGGTATCGGTCGCCGCCATGCCGCTGTCCGCTCATCGTTCGTTTCCTCCCGCCTGCTGCGGCAGGGAATATAACAACGCGTTTACAATCGCCGCCGCCACATTGCTGCCGCCCTTCCGTCCCCGCGCAACGATACAGGGGATACCCGACGCAATCAGGCATTCCTTCGCCTCCTCGACATTGACAAAACCGACCGGCGCCCCGATCACCAGCCGCGGCCGCAGTTTCCCCGCCTTTGCCAGTTCCACAATCGCCAGAAGCGCCGTCGGCGCATTGCCGACCGCATAGATAAAATCCGCCCCCGCCCGGGCAGATTTCTCCATGCTGACCGCAGCCCGCGTAGTCTGCCGCGCTTTCGCCTCCTGCGCCACATCCTCGTTCGCCATATGGCAGACTACCGTGCCGCCCCATTTCCCGAGCGCCTTTTTATTGATGCCCGCCTTTGCCATATTCGTATCGGTGACAATGCTCACGCCAGCCTGCAGCGCGGATGCGGCCGCCTCCATGCACCCCTGCGAAAAATACAGCGTGTCCAGATAGGAAAAATCGGCCGTCGTATGGATTACCCGCTTGATAACCGGGGCATAGCGTTCCGGCAGCTCCCGGTCCATTTTGTGAATCTCGTCCGTGATTATGCGAAAGCTCTCGGCTTCAATCGCGGCGGGATTGTATCTGTCAGACATAGCAATAACTCCTTCTGAAAAATATTATACGCCTGTTTCCGGCAATGATTCAAGTGCAGATTCCCCGCACCGCCATCGCCGCCAGCAGCACGAAAACCGCGCTTGCATACATCATCCGGCCTGCCCGCCTGATGTCCGCGCGTTCCGGCGGCCGCAGAGAATCGCCGATATACGGCTTGAACATCGATTTGCCAAAGTAACTGGCAGGCCCTGCCAGCCGTATGCCGAGCACGCCGGCGCATACACTCTCAGTCTGCGCCGCATTGGGGCTCTTGTGTTTATGCCGATCGCGCAGATAAACAAAAAATCCCCGTTTCCATACCGACAGCGGCTTCCGAAAGACCAAACCGGACGTCAGCAGCATCGCCCCTGCCGTCAGACGGGACGGAATATAATTCCATATATCGTCCGCCCGTGCCGCCGCTTTCCCAAAATATTCATAGCGTTCGTTCCGATAACCGATCATCGAATCCATCGTATTGGCGGCCTTGTACAGAAAGCAGAGCACCGGCCCGCCCACGGCCATATACAATATCGGAGCCGTCACGCCGTCCGATGTATTTTCGGCCACAGTCTCCACTGCGGCACGAATAATTCCCGCGCGGTCAAGACAGGCCGTATCCCTGCCCACGATCATTGACAGCCGTTCCCGCGCTTCCAGCAGATTGTGATCGTCTTCCACGCCGCTGTCTGTCCTGGTTTCCGCACGGCCGGATACCGGAGAATCGGCCTGTTCCGGCAATGCCCGGTAAACGGCCATGCTCTCCCGGTACAGGCTGCGGGGTGCAATCGCAAAATAAAACAGGATACTGTCCGCCGCAATCCCCGCCACGTCCGAAATGCCGTATGCAGCGCAGCGAACCGCCCATACGCCCGTTCCCGTAACGGCCAGTACCACAATCATCAGAAAAGCGCCCCCGCATATCTGCTTTCCGGCGCTCTGCTCTTTTTTCTTCCCCGTATACAGCATCCTTTCCAGTCCCGCGATCAGCCGCCCGATCCATCGCACCGGATGCGGCAGCCTGTGGGAATCCCCCCATATACAATCCAGCAAAAAACCGATCCCCATGGCATATACCATATTCATAAAGCAGCCGCCTTTCTCCAAACTTCACGCCGGGCAGATTGCCCTCCCATAACAACGGCATTACCGTCTCCCGATAATGCCCCTCGTTCACAATTATGCCATCGTATCAAAATTTCCGCCTTCTATGATAACGGCCTGCTCGGCCGCCGACGGAACCGGCATCTCGACGCCGGAAATCTCCAGCGATACGCCGCTCGCCGCTTCCCGTCTCTCCTTTTCCAGCCGCGCAAAAAAAGATTTCAGATATTTCATATCGGCTTCCGTAATCTCACGCAGTTCATCCGCCCTGTGCTTTTTCTTTAACAGCTTTAAATCGGCGGGATCCATATCTTCCTGTACGGTAATGCCTGACAATTCTTCCAAATCCCCCGAAGATTCCATCTGTTCCAACAATTCCTGCAGCTCCCGGATACATTCTTTTACCGCTTCCCCGCTGCGCTCCAAATCTTCCGGCGTTATCATATCCATCAGACCGGCGTCTTTGTCTTTTTCTTCCAGTTCCGCCTCACAGATCGTTTCGCTGTTGCGCTTCCCGGCTCTTTCCTCTTCCTGCAGATGCTTCATCCGCTTTTTGGCAATCCGCGCCATCTGCTCCGCATGAACGATTGCGTTGTCCAGCTCCTGATCATCGTATTCGCCGCCCTTTCGCTGCATGCGAAGCGTCGCGGCTTTTACCCTGGCCCGCACCGCGATCTGCCTTGCGCCGCCGCATGTCTTCGTCCGCAGAATCTGCGCTGATATTTCCTTGAAATTATATTGCAGCCGTTTCTTTTTTTTCTTTTCGGGAGCGGAAATGCTGACCGTGCCCGCCACGGATCCGTCCGCGTTTTTCAGGGTTATCCGCCGTACATTGGAACGCCCGATACTCATCATGCCCATACCATTATCCTCCCTGATTCCGGTAAACTTTTCCAATGAATATATCGGCTGTTATACGAAAAAAATGAACACCGGACTGCGGTTACAGAACAACCACCTTATTTTTTCCCGTCTTTTTTGCCCTGTAAAGCGCCATATCCACACGCAGGCAGAGCGAATCCACCGTGTCCTCTTCCAGCGCCTGCGTTACGCCAAGGCTTACCGTCTGCGGTCTCGCAGCGGGAAAGCTCGTATTGCCAAAGCACTGACGCACCAGATCGGCTGTCAAAGCCGCCGAGGAGACATCGGTATCATACAGAAGCATCATAAATTCCTCTCCGCCCCATCTGCCTGCGGAAAT
>CATLGN010000159.1 GCA_949935685.1 uncultured Lachnospiraceae bacterium
TGCTTCACCCATTCGAGCAGTTTCCGTTTTTCCATATCGGTCCTCCGCAGCCTTTTCCGCCGCCGGGCCGCGGCCCGTCATGCTGTCCGCAGACGCCTGAAGCATTAACACGTCGCGCCGCCCTTCAAATGCTTCTGCGCTGCGATATTCTCCTGCTTTCTGGCCAGCAGATCGTCCGCAAGAAGCTGTTTTTGTACTTCTGCAAAGCCGATTCTCGCCACCGTGTCCGCAAAGCGCTCTCCCGTAATGCCCTGTTCCCGGAACAGCAGTATCGCTTTCTCTACAACGGCCAGCACTTCCTCCCGGTCCGTAAAGACTTTTTCCAGATACCGGCCCTGCGCCACTTTCTTGCCCCATCGCCCGCCGATGTAAATCCGGTAGCCGTTCGTATATTGTTCCAGCGCGCCGAACGGGCATTTCCCCATACAGCGGCCGCAGTGATTGCAGGCGTTCTCATCGATGACGATCCGGCCGTCCTGCAACTGTGCCACGCCGATGGGACAGTTTTTCTCCACCTGGCATACCTTACAGCCCCGGCATTTCTCCGCATCGATCTGCGGCACCCGCTGCCCGATAATGCCCAGATCGTTCAAATCCGGTTTCACACAGTTATTCGGACAGCCGCCCACGGCAATCTTAAACTTATGCGGCAGTTTGACCGCGGCATACCCGTGGAAAAACCGCTCGTGTATTTCTTCCGACAGACTGAAGGTATCAATCAGTCCGTACTGGCATGTCGTACCCTTGCACGATACGACCGGCCGCACTTTGGAACCGGTGCCGCCCATTTCCAGCCCCGCTTCCAGCAGGCAGGCGCGCAGCGGCTCGATATTCTCAAACGGAACACCCTGAATCTCCATCGTCAGCCGCGACGTCATTGTCACCTCGCCGCTGCCAAAGCGCTCCGCCGCCTCTGCGATGGCTTTCGCCTCGTCCGACGTAATCTTGCCGTTTCTCGTAATCACGCGGCCGTTGAATCGATCCGGCGTCCGCATATCCTTTAAAAATCCCAGTGCCTTGACCCTGGTCTCCTCCTCGTTGGATACCGCGCCGGCAAAATCTTTTACCCTGACATCATTAAAGAAGGTCGCGCCCTCCAGCACTTTTGTATGCTCATAGCCGAAAAAGCGCAGACGGTTCTGCAGGAAATACCCTCTTTTCCCTTTGGCGCAGACAAGCAGGAGCTTTTCATCCTTACCGATACCCGGCAGTTCTCCGTTCACTTCCGCCAGATTGATGTATTCCGCGCCGCGGATCGAAGGAGCAGGCGCAACATCCAAAACCCGGTAGCCTTCCGCCGCGCCGGCCGCATATTCCGCCGGCGTCATGCTGACCATATCGCCGTTTATCTTATTCAGCAGCACATAGACAGCCTGCACAAAGGGATGGATCGCCGTGGAAAAAGGAGGCGCATACGCGAAATCCGCGTTTTCAAAATCTTCCAGACGCGCGCCCATATTGATGCCCATAACGGCAATATCCACCATCTTATCGACCGCGCCCGGGCCGAACACCTGCATGCCGAGCAGCTTATGGCTCTCCTTATCCGCGATCAGCTTCGTTGCAAAAAACGCCGCGTCCGGATAATAGTGCGCCTTGTCGTCCGTCACCGCCAAAACCGTCTCCACCTGATAGCCCGCATTCTCTGCCTGCGCCTGTGTCAGACCGGTGCGTCCGCAGTTCAATCCCGGCAGCTTCACCACGCCTGTGCCCAGTACGCCCGGGTATGCTTTCTGTGCGCCGGCCAACACCTGCGCCAGCATCCGCCCTTCCAGATTGGCGGAAGATCCCATCGGCGACCACTGCGGCGCCCCGGTAATGCGGTTTGTCACCATCACGCAGTCGCCCGCCGCATAGACGTCCGGCAGATTCGTACGCATCTGACGGTCCACTATGATCGTTCCCCGCTCCATTTCCAGGCCGCTGCCTTCCAGAAAAGCCGTATTCGGCCGAATGCCTGCCGCCATAATCAAAAGCCCGCAGGAAAGTGTCCCGGCGGATGTCTTCACGGCCGTCACACTGCCCTCGCCTACAATTTCCTCCGCCTTCGTGCCGGTAATCACCCGAATACCCTTCTGTAAAAGATGCTTCTTTCCATAAGCCGCCATCTCCGCATCGAGAATATTCGGCAGAATCTGCGGTGCAAAGTCGATGACCGTTACGGTGATGCCCTGCTGCTGCAGGTTTTCCGCCATTTCCAGCCCGATAAAGCCGGCGCCCACCACAACCGCCTTTTTGACATCATGTTCCTGCGCGTAAGCCCGCACCCGGATGGCGTCCTCCGGCGTCCGCATCGTAAACACGCCCGAAAGCGCCATGCCCTTTACCGGCGGCACGGCGGGCGACGCCCCGACCGCGATCACCAGCTTGTCATACGAAAGCGTCTCTTCCGCTCCGCCCGCGACATCCTTTACCGCAACCGTTCTGGCCTTTGCATCCAGCCTGACGGCCTCTTTTCCCGTATGTACCGTCACCCCGGTAAGAGCGGCGTACTTCTGCGGCGTATTCACGATCAGCTCACCAGGCTCCGCAATCATGCCGCCCACATAGTACGGCAGCCCGCAGCCCGCATAGGAAATGTCTTTATCCCGGGAAATAATCGTCACTTCCGCGCTCCGGTCCTCCCGCTTCAGCTTCGCCGCCGTCTTCGTCCCCGCGGCAACGCCCCCGATCACCAATACTTTCATAGAAATCCTCCTTTGTATTTTCAGTTTATCTGTTTCGCTCCGAAAAAATAACTGTAAATCTATCATATCGCACCGGGAAGATTTTCGTCAATCGGAAGCGGATAATTTATCGTGACAAACGCAGAGGTGAATATTAGGGAACGGAGTCAGGGCAAAAAATTATAGGGCAGATACTGTGTCCAGGAATACAGACAGGCATGACGTTTGCTGCGCCGGGCTGCGGGCATAAACGGCTCTAAGCGGTTCGCTCCCAGATTATGGCAGGCGCGCAACCGGCCTCTATGCGCCATCCCGGCGCAGGTCGGCCTTTTCCGTGCATCCCTGCACGGAAATTGCAGAGGATGACAAACCGCTAAGAGCCGCTAATGTCCTCCGCAGGCACAGCAAACGTCATGCCTGTCTGTATTCCCGGAGCGTTACGGTGTGGAGATTTTTTGCTCCGATTCCGTATTATGAATCCCAGAAAGCGCATACGTCTGCAATGCGCATAGAGGCCGGTTGCACGCCTGCCGGCATCTGTCGCCGCAACCGTTAGAACCGCTTATGCCCGCAGCCCGGCGCAAAGCCGCAAGTATCCCTCCCCGCCGAAAAACAATGCCCCGCTCACACGATCGTCCCGCCAAACGCCACGCAGCCGTCCAGATAAAATACCGCCGCCTGGCCCGGCGTCACCGCGCGGACGGGTTCGTCAAATACGCAGCGCACGCGGCCTTCGCCGATATGCTCCACGCGGCAGGGCGCGCCTTTATGGCCGTAACGCACTTTTGCCAGAAACCGCTCTCCGTCCCGGAATGCATCGACCGCCATATAGTTCATGCTGCCGCAGATTAAGGTATCGGTAAATACGTCCGCCGCCTCTCCGATCACCACTTCGTTGGTATCCGGCCGGATACGGGTGACAAAGACCGGGCGGCCCAAAGCAAGCTGCAGTCCTTTGCGCTGTCCGACCGTATAATGGGTGATGCCTTTATGCCTGCCCAGAACCGTTCCGTCCGCCGTGACAAAATTGCCGGGCGGCGGCGTCCGTTCTCCTGCCGCCCGCTCAATAAATCCGGCATAATCATTGTCCGGGATAAAGCAGATTTCCTGGCTGTCCGGCTTATGCGCCACAGGCAGGCCGTATTCCCGTGCCAGCCCGCGCACTTCCTCCTTGGTATAGCCGCCAAGCGGCATCAGCGTCCGGGAAAGCTGCTCCTGTGTCAGGCTGTACAGCGCATATGTCTGATCTTTGGCGCTGCCGGACATACGAAGCGTATAACGCCCGTTATTTAATTTTGCGATCTGCGCATAATGTCCGGTGGCAATCGCATCCGCACCGATGGAAAGGCTGCGCTCCAGCAGCGCCTCCCACTTCACATACCGGTTGCAGGCGATACAGGGATTGGGCGTTCTGCCCGCCAGATACTCCGCAACAAAATAGTCCATAACCGTCTCTTTGAACGTATCCCGGAAATTCATCACATAATGTGGTATACCCAGTATCTGCGCCACCCGCCTGGCATCTTCCACGGCAGACAGCCCGCAGCAGCCCTCGTTTTCCGCCTGCTGCAGCGCGTCCTCCTGCTGCCAGATCTGCATCGTAACGCCGACCACGTCATATCCCTGCTTTTGCAAAAGGCATGCCGCAACGGAGGAATCCACCCCGCCGGACATGCCCACAACTACTTTTTTCTTCATTTAATATTCTTCCGTCTCCGCTTCTTCATCCTCGTGAATATCCGATTTCGGTTTCTTCAAACCTTCGATCGTAATCTGGTGTTTTTCCGCATAATCCCAGAGCGCCGCATGAATCGCCTCCTCAGCCAGCAGGGAACAGTGCATCTTAACCGGCGGCAGCCCGTCCAGCGCCTCGGCTACGGCCTGATTCGTAATCTGCATCGCCTCCCGGATATTCTTGCCCCGGACAAGCTCCGTCGCCATGCTGGAAGTCGCCACTGCCGCGCCGCAGCCAAATGTCTTAAACTTCACGTCCCGGATAATCTGATTTTCGTCGATGTCCAGATAAATCCGCATAATATCGCCGCATTTGGCATTCCCGACCGTACCGACGCCGCTGGCGTTCTCTATCTCCCCCATATTGCGGGGATTCTGAAAATGATCCATCACTTTCTCGCTATACATTGCTTTTTTCCTCCTTCTGTTTCCTGACAAAGTCCTCGTAGAGAGGCGACATTGCGCGCAGCTTATCGACTGTCTTTTTTACGACTTCCACGACGCGGTCCAGTTCCTCCTTTGTCGTTTCCTCGCTCAGTGTCAGAC
>CATLGN010000160.1 GCA_949935685.1 uncultured Lachnospiraceae bacterium
TTATCACGGAACTGGACATTAACAACGGATTTGTGACGGAGGCAGGTTCCAAGCTGATGAAGCTGGAGAGCAGCGATGCGGTGCGGGTGAATATTTCCCTTTCCAAGTATGATCTGGCAAAGGTAAAACTCGGACAGAAGGCGGAAGTGGAGATTTCCGGGCAGACTTACGAGGGCACGGTCAGCAAAATTAACCGCATGGCGGAGAAAAACGACGCCGGCACAAGGCTGGTAGCGGCCGAAGTCCATATCGAAAACCCCGACGATAATATCTATCTGGGAATCGAAGGCAAAGTCAGGATTCAGGCGCAGAAATCGGAGAATACGCTGATTGTGCCCATTGCCGCAGTCAATACCGACCAGACCGGGGACTTTTGTTATGTCGTCAAAGACGGCATTCTCGAAAAACATCCGGTCACGGCAGGTCTGTCGTCGGAAGACAGCATCGAGATTGTAGAGGGACTGGAAGAAGGAGACATTGTTCTGACAGACACTTCGATGGAGCTGACAGAGGGGATGCAGATTGAGCCGCTACTCATGTAAGGGGTAAACTATGTTTCAAATGTGGGAATATGTCAAAATTGCGCTGATGAATATCAGGAGCAATAAAGGACGTTCTATTTTGACGATGCTTGGCATTATCATCGGTATTTCGTCGGTTATTATGCTGATTTCCATCGGTAACAGTGTGAAAGGGCAGATCAATCAGGAATTAAACGATATGGCGGGCGGCCAGGTATATCTGTATGTGAACGACAGAGACAGCGACGGGAATTATCTGAGCTTTACGGAAGATGATTTTGAGCTGATCAAGGAGAAGATTCCGCATGTGGTCGGCGTGACGCCCAAATGGGGCTATTGGGGCGCCACAGTCAGCAGCCGCAAGGGGGACATAATGGTTGTCATTCAGGCGGGCAACGAGTATCTGGAATATGCTTCCAAGGAACCGTTTTTGCACGGCGGTTATTTTACGCAGAATGACTGCGACGCGGGGCGGGATGTGTGCGTGATAACAGAGAGCGGAGCCAGACAGCTATTTGGTACGACCAATGTGGTCGGCGTGCCGATTGAACTGACCATTTTTAATGTGACAAGAGAAATGACAATCGTCGGCGTGCGCAAAGACAGCGAATCGACGATGCTGAATATGTTGAACGGGGATAGTATTTACATCGATATGCCGCTTTCGGTGTTTGCCAATTTTGGCTTTTATATCGGTGATATGAGCGACATGCTTGTGATTGCGGAATCAGCCGAGTATTCTTCGGAGATCGCACAGAAAGGGATTCAACTGCTGGAATCCAAGTATAACGTGCGCGGTGAAAATCTGATACAGGTTGATGATTTTAATGATTACATGGCGCAAATGAGCAGCATCTTGAATTATATTACCCTGTTTGTGGCGTTTGTGGCTGCGATTTCGCTTTTGGTGGGCGGTATCGGCGTCATGAACATTATGCTCGTCTCCGTAACGGAACGGACGCGGGAAATCGGTATTCGCAAGGCGCTTGGCGCCCGGACATCTTCCATTATGCTGCAGTTTTTGTCCGAATCGGCTATTATCACACTGGTAGGCGGCCTGATCGGCATTCTGATCGGCATTGGCGGCGCGCAGGCCGTATGCGGCCTGATTGGATTCCGCGCCGCCGTTAATATCGGCATTATTCTGATTGCCACCGTATTCTCATCCGGCGTGGGCCTGTTTTTCGGCATCTATCCGGCCCGAAAGGCGGCAAAACTCAGCCCGATTGAGGCGCTGCGGGTGATGTCTTAGAGATACTTGGCAAAAGCGGCGGGGAAGCAATCAGAAAATTCCGGTTTGCGGTATTGCTTTTCGGCGGGGACGGATATGCGCGGCCTCTCGCCGGACTGCGGGCATAAGCGGTTCTAACAGATGCGGCAATGGATACCGGCCGGCGTGCAACCGGCCTTTATGCGCCATCCCGGCGCAGGTCGGCCTTTCCCGGACATCCCTGTCCGGGAATTGCGGGCTGCGGCGCATCCATAAGAACCGCTAATCCCCTCCGAAGGCGAGGGGCCGCGCGTATCCGTCCCCGCCGAAATATATTCGCATTGCAGATTTTTTCGATTTGTACCCCGCCATTCTATATGTCTGCAAAAACAGAAAGCATCTTCTGAATCCCAGAGCATTACCGGCAAAGTCAAAATAAAAATTTCCATACCGTAACGCTCCGGGAAGCCGGACAGGCGTCTCATTTGCCGTGCCTACGGAGGGCGTTAGCGGTTCTTGGCGGTTTGTCAGTCCCTGCAATTTCCGTGCAGGGATGCACGGAAAAGGCCGACCTGCGCCCGGACGGCGCATAGAGGCCGGTTGCATGCCGGCCATAGTGGATGTCCAAACCGCTTAGAACCGCTTATGCCCACAGTCCGGCACGGCAAATGAGACGCCTGTCCGGCTTCCCGGCGACCGTACCTTTGATACAATTTTTCTTTTGATTTCGCAGCATACTCTGTCAGGTGTTCATAAAATGTTTTTTCATACGTCTGTCGCGCCTGCTCCCGTCCCATTATTGACAATTTCCTCCAATGCGTCTACAATGATACACGACAATACGCGATTGACGAGGAAAGGTGTGTTGGACGATGGAACTGGAATTTCAGACGAAGATAACGGCAAATATTTTATATGATTATATGCTGCACCACACCTATAATACGCCGTCCGGCATTTTGGGCAGCGGGGTGGGTGCGGTTTTGGTTGTCGGTTTTTTCGGTACGCAGAATGTTTTGTACCTGCTGGCAGGGCTTTTGCTGCTGCTTTATCTTCCATGCAGTCTGTATATCCGTTCACTGAAACAGATGCAGAATACGCCGGCGTTTCGGGAACCGCTTTCTTATCGTATGAATGAGGAAGGCATCCGGGTATCCCAGGGGGAGCAGAGTCAGCTTCAGGAATGGAAGGACATCTACCGGGCGGTTTCGACCAGAAACAGTATTATTGTGTATAATACGAAGGTCAATGCCTGGATTTTTCCGCGCAGAGATATGGGCGCTATGACACCGCGCGTGATCGAAATGATTTCCACCCATATGCCGCCGGGCAAAGTCAGGATACGGTGGTAGCTATGGTGTATGAGACGAACAGCGCCCGGGAGACATACGAACTGGGCAGGCGTATCGGACGGAATGCGCGGCCGGGGCAGATCTATACCGTGACGGGTGATCTTGGAACGGGCAAAACCGTGCTGACGCAGGGGATTGCGGCGGGACTGGGTATTACGGAACCGGTCAACAGCCCGACTTTTACGATTTTGCAGGTGTATGACAGCGGGAGGCTGCCGCTGTATCATTTTGATGTGTATCGGATCGGCGATGTGGAAGAAATGGAAGAGATCGGATATGAGGACTGCTTTTATGGCAGGGGGGTCTGCCTGATTGAGTGGGCGGAGCTGATCTCGGATATTCTGCCGCAGGATTGTATTCATATTGCGATAGAAAAAGAAATTTCCCGGGGATTTGACTATCGGCAGATCGTGATGGATGCGCCCGGGGATTATTTTTTACCGGAAATATGACGATATATAAGGAAACAGGCGGTTATCGATGAAATTACTGGCATTGGACAGTTCGGGGCTGACAGCGTCCGTGGCTGTGTTAGAGGACGATAAACTGACAGCGGAATATACTGTAAATTATAAGAAAACACATTCCCAGACGCTGATTCCCATGTTGGATGCGGTGCGGAATATGACGGAGCTGGATCTGGCGTCGCTGGATGCCATTGCCGTGGCGGCGGGGCCGGGATCGTTTACCGGTCTGCGGATTGGCAGCGCCACGGCGAAGGGGCTGGGACTGGCGCTGGAAAAGCCGATTATCCCGGTTCCCACAGTCGATGCGCTGGCTTACCAGATGTATGGCACGGAGAAACTGATCTGTCCGATTATGGATGCCAGACGCAGTCAGGTCTATACGGGGTTGTATGAATTTGTAAATAACATGGTGCGGCAGCCGGCCGCATATGATCTCCATATTGTAAAAAAGCAGTGTGCGGTGGCGGTTGCGGAGATCATCCGCTGCTGTAATGCGTATGACAGAGAAGTGATTTTTCTGGGGGACGGCGTTCCGGTTTATGCGCAGGCGCTGGCGGATCAATTGACCGTGCCGTATTCTTTCGCCCCTGCGCACAGGCGGCTGCAGAGTGCGGCGGCAGTTGGGGTATATGCATGCGTGCTGTACCGGCAGGGCGTTTGCGAGAGCGCGGCGGCACATCGGCCGGAGTATCTGCGTATGTCGCAGGCGGAACGGGAACGGCTGGAAAAAGAGCAAAAGGCAGAAGCGTATGGCTCGTAAGATGAAAGAGGCCGATCTGGCAGAGGTGATGGCAATCGAAAACCGTTGTTTTTCGGTGCCGTGGTCGGAACATATATTCCGGGAGATTCTGGATGCGAAGGAATATATCTGCCTGGCGGAGGAAGCGGCCGGCAGAATTGTCGGTTATGCCGTTTTGCTCCGCATCGGGGAGGAAGGCGATATTGCCAATATTGCGGTTCATCCTGACTGGCGAAACCGGCATATCGGCCGGGGGCTGCTGGAAGAGCTGCAGGCGGCAGGGGTGCGGTGCGGGGTTGACGCTTTTACACTGGAGGTAAGGGCGGGCAATGCCGCGGCGATTCATTTATATGAAAAAGCCGGATTTGTTTCGGCCGGCATCCGGCCGGGATATTACGAAAAGACTGTGGAGGATGCGCTGATCATGTGGAAAAAGCAGGCAGGATAAGGAACAATTACCACTGATTTTGAACGCTGTAGATGCTATACTTTTCTGGTGTATGATATTGTGGGCGGTTTCCAACGGAAATTTGGATATTTCTTTCGGGAATGCGGCGTACAAATATAAAGGAGGAAAAAGTATGCGGAAGTTTTCAGAACAGGAGGGCAGGAAGCTGACGGAAGTAAGATGCAAC
>CATLGN010000161.1 GCA_949935685.1 uncultured Lachnospiraceae bacterium
TATGGTTCACTCTGTCATGATAGTCGATGGGAAAAAGACGTGTGCCGACAGGCGGGAAATTGTGTATTTTACAGTAACGGACAGAGCGGAATATCTCAACCGAAATATTTTTCAGACGCAGACGATTTTTTTTGCTTTATGGTCAAAGTTGTTTGTGGCCCCGCTGGTGAAAGAAGCTTACATGAAATTACCGGATGAACAGAGTTATGGGGAAGATTTATTGTGTCTGTGTAATTGTATGTTAAAGTGCCGCAGACTGTATCTATACCCGGATGCATTTTATCACTACCGGGTGCAGCAGGGATCGATGTCTCATCTGCGGTGGCCGGATGCCTGCCTGAAAGAGTCGCGTTTACAGGAGCATGTGCGCAGTATTTTACAGCAAAATAATTTGCTGGAGATATGCGGCGCCGACGTCAAACGCCATTATAAAAGGCGGATATTGCAGGTTATGATGGAAGACGGAAACAACGGCATCGTAGCTTTGCGGTATTATTATGGAAATGCAGACGCGCTAAAAAATAAAAGAATTGCGATCTATGGAGCGGGGAACGTGGGAAAAGATTTTTACTGTCAGTTTTCCCGGTCTTGTGCGTGTGAAATAGCAGCCTGGGCAGACAAGGAAAGACATGGTGTATGGAATTTGATTCCGATTGTGAAACCGGAGATGTTGAAAACGGTAACATATGATTATCTTATCCTTGCCGTAAAAGCGAAAACGCTTGCCGATGAGATCCGGGAAGATCTGATCGAAAAAGGGATTTGTCCTGACGATAAAAAAATTTTGTGGGAAGAACCGGTTTGCAACTGGTGAAAAGCAGGATGACAGAGGAAAACAAAATGAAGAACTGTTATGTGGAAAGCGCAATTCAAATGATTGCGGAACGAATCTGCGATCTCATCGATCGGGGAATCATTACGAAAAATAAGAAAATCGTATTGTACGGTTTGGACACGTATTCTTTTGCCATGCGGACGATTCTCTCAAATCTGGGATTTCGGGTGGACAGTTACATATCGGACGATCCACAGCTACTGATACGATACAAAAGACATGTAAAGGCAATCAAGGCACGCTATCTCAATGATGCGGCGGCGCTGATCGGGATCTGTTCTCTGGAAGAACGGTTATTGCCTTTTGCGGAAGATATATTGATTTTAAACGCCGAAAAGGATTGCCCGGAAATAAAAATAGAAGGATTGCATTATCAGAAAAACGTGAATTTTTTTCAGACATATGACTGGAATGCGGATTTGTTTTTGCAGTCTGTACAGGGAAAAGCAAAAATGACGTTACAGGAAGTGCAGCATGTTGAAAAAGATCTGCTTTGCCTTATCGATGCCTTTTGCCGTGAAAAAAATCTGCGGTATTGGGTATGCGGCGGCACTTTGCTGGGAGCGATCCGCCATAAAGGGTTTATTCCCTGGGATGATGATGTGGATATTTTTATGCCGTGGGAAGACTACCGCCGGTTTTTGCGGGAGTTTACGGGGACGGAGAACTGCAGTCTGATAGAACCGACGACCTGTGACAGGAAAAATTATATCGAGTTGTTTGCGAAAGTTGTCGACGACAGAACGACGGTCAGAGAGAAAGCCGGATTTATACGGAAAGTACATCCAGTGGGCATTGATATTTTCCCCCTGATCGGCCTGCCGGAAGACGGCCGGGAACGTCTGTTGTTTTTCAAACGATATTATGAGATGGAAAAGGAAATCTGGGAAGATTTTTATGCGCACAACGGTGATTTGAGCGTTTACAACAGTTGGTATCCCAGACAGAAAGAATTTCTGGAACAGTATGATTTTGACGCGTCCGCTTATGTGGGCGTTCTGGCGACGGCTTATCAGGAACGGGACTGCACGACCCGCGGGGTTTATGATACCACGCTGCGGCTTCCTTTTGAAGATACGGAGGTCAACGTCCCGGGCGGTTATCCGGAATATCTGGACAATCTGTACGGGAAAGACTGGATGGAGCTGCCGGATGAGAGCAAACGGGTTTCACATCACAATATGGAAGCCTATTGGCTGTAAAGGAGAGAAACGCAATGCCAAAAGTTTCAGTCATCGTACCGGTTTATAATGTGGAATCATACCTGCCACAATGTCTGGAAAGTATCCTTGCCCAGACGCTGGATGATCTGGAAATCATCTGCGTCGACGACGGTTCCACGGACAACAGCGGAAAGATCCTCGACGGCTTTGCGGCGAAAGATCCACGTGTCAGAGTGCTGCACAGGCCGAACGCCGGTTACGGAGCGGCTATGAACGCGGGGCTGGATGCGGCAGCCGGAGTGTATATCGGCATTGTGGAGAGCGACGATTGTATCAGGCCTGATATGTACCGGACATTGTATGATGCCGCTGTTGCGGACGATCTGGATCTGGTAAAATCCGACGCTTTTTATTGGATGGAACATGTGGGATACGTAAAAAGAATCCATTATGAATGGCTGGACGATTATTATGACAGCGTGCTTTGCGACGGCGACAGAAATGTGTTTTTTGACTTTTATATGAATATCTGGACGGGTATCTATAAAAAAGCATTTCTGACCGGGTATCAAATCCGTTTTCACGAAAGCCCGGGCGCATCCTATCAGGATAACGGATTCTGGATACAGACGCTTTTATATTGCCGCAACGCGAAGTGGCTGAATCAGGCGTTTTATCTGTACAGGCAGGACAATCCCGCCGCGTCGGTCAGAAGTATGGACAAGATAATGGCGATGACAAAGGAATATGAATTTCTGATTCGGGCCGTAAAGGCGCGCGGGGATTATCACTTCCTCCCTTACTGCTATTATTATAAACTGTTCCGGCATCGGGGGACGCTCCGGCGCGTGGGAGACGAATGCAAAAGGGAATTCTGTGAGCAGATTCGGAAGGACTATGCGGCTTATAAGGGCTATGTGAAAGGGGACATTTATCTCGATGCATGGCTGCGGGAGGTAATTGCAGATGCTGACGCAGCGTGCGATAAAATGATACGGGAAAAGGCGGAGGTCAGAGAGCGGCTGGCAGGCGCGGAAGACATCGTTATCTATGGCGCGGGACGGCGCGGAGACATAATATTCCGCGGACTGTACAACGAAGGCTTTTACGACAAACTGCGCTGCTTTGCGGTGACGAAACAGCCGCCGGCGGAGCCGATGGCGGAAAGGCCGGTTGTGACGATACGGGAGGCGCAGGAACGGTATCCGAACGCCCTGGTTATCATAGCCGTTATCAGGGGCAGCGGCATGTACCGTCAAATGACGGAGGAGCTGACAAGGCTGGGGACTGTCAGTTATATGGACGGCACGGCGATCGAGGAGTGTTTTTATATCATATAGTCATCCGGTTAAGGGGAGATACATATGAACACGGCAATGATTATAGCGGGCGGCAGAGGCGCCCGCATGAACCAGGACATACCGAAACAGTTTTTGAATATTCATGACAAGCCGGTGATTGTCTATACCCTGCAGGCGTTTCAGCAACATCCCGAGATCGACGCCATCTGCGTTGTCTGCATCGATGGCTGGCAGGAAATGCTGCGTGCCTACGCCGGCCAGTTTAATATTACCAAGCTGCGGTGGATTACGGCGGGCGGCGAGAACGGGCAGGCGTCCATTCGTAACGGGTTGACGGAGCTGGCAAAGCATTGTGATGGGAACGATATGGTGCTGGTTCATGACGGCATCCGGCCAAACGTATCGCAGGAAATCATATCGGGCTGCATTGCGGCGTGTCGTCTGCACGGTTCGGCCATTACCGTGATTCCCTGTGTGGAGGCTATGCTGCTGCGCAGCGAAGACCCCGACCGTTCCGCCGCGCTCATTTCGCGGGACATGCTGGCAAGGACGCAGACGCCGCAGGCATTTCCGCTGCGGAAATTACTGTGGGCGCATGAGGAAGCGCAAAAGCGCGGTATTTGCAATTCGACGGCGTCGTGTACGTTACTGGTGGAACTGGGCGAAGCGGTGCATTTTTGTCCCGGCTCGGAAAAAAATATCAAGATTACGACGACGGAAGACATCGAGATATTCAAGGCGTTACTGCTGGCAAAAAAGGATGACTGGTTAAAATAATATGTACGGGAAAAGCGAAACCTATCAGAGAGATCTGGAGAACGCCCTGCGGGGGACAATACATATTGAGGTACTGTTTCACAAAAGCATTCTGATTACCGGAGCCACCGGGCTGATCGGGTCGTTTCTGACCGATCTGTTGCTGTATGCCAACCGGACAAGGGATGCCGGCGTCCGTATCTTTGCGCTGGCGCGGGATGAAAGGCGGCTGCGCGGGCGGTTTGGCTCTGCTACGGACGCGGAGGGGCTGCATCTGCTCGTGCAGGATGTGACGGAGCCGCCGCGCCTGCCGGAGCCTGTGGATTATATGATTCATGCGGCGGGGGACGGTTATCCGGCCGCATTCCGTACGCATCCGGTCGAGACGATGATGCCGGCCTTATTCGGGACATACCGGCTGCTGGAATATGCCAGGGAGCATATGACGGAAAGGCCGCTCCGGCAGTTTTTGTTTGTATCGAGCGGAGAGGTGTACGGGAATATGACGGGTGAAGGCTGCGCGTTTGCGGAAGATGACTGCGGGGAGCTGGACGGCCTGCAAGTGCGCTCGTGCTATCCGATGGCGAAGCGCTGCGCGGAAACGCTGTGTGTTTCCTTCTGGGAGCAGTACCGGATTCCCGTTGTGATCGCCCGGCCCGGCCATACATACGGCGCATGCACATCGGCACATGATAACCGGGCGACGGCGCAGTTTCTGCACAGCGCGTCTGTGGGAGAAGACATTGTTTTGCACAGCGCCGGAGAGCAGATGCGGAGTTATACGTATGTGGCGGACTGTGCATCGGCGCTGTTGACCGTTTTACTG
>CATLGN010000162.1 GCA_949935685.1 uncultured Lachnospiraceae bacterium
AGCAATATGGATGACATCTATCTGTTGAATCCCGATACCATTCTGGAACTGGGGAAAGAGGGCGAGCTGGCGGATTTGTCCGGACTCGCGTGTGCGGAGAATCTGAGGGATGTTGTGAAGACAGCGAATACCGTGGATGGGAAACTGGTGGCGGTTCCGCAGGAAGTTGTCGCATATGGTTTGTTTATCAATAAAGATATGTTTGATCAATACGGTCTTGATCTGCCGGAGACGCCGGAAGATTTTCTGGAATGCTGCAGGGTATTTCAGGAGAACGGAATTCAGACGCCGGTTGGTGCAAACAGATGGTGGCTGGAGACGTTTGTCCTTGCACAGGCATATGCGGATTTGTATAACGGTGGAAATACTGAGGCGGAGATTGCGGCATTAAACAGTGGAGAGCGGAAATACAGTGACTATATGCGGCCCGGCTTTGCATTTCTTCAGGAACTGATCGACTGCGGATATATTGATGCGGAAAAAGCATATGTAAGTGAGGCGATTGAAGGGGAAGGGCCTGATTTTCTGGCGCAGAAAACGCCGATTGTTATGGCGTACTGGGGTGCGGCGAATACGGATACTTCTTACGGGAATCCCGATTTTAACATGCTGGTGATCGGCTTTCCAAGCAGCCGCGGGCAAATGCCGGTGATGCCTATGACAGGTTTTGCAATTGGCCAGAAAGCCGAACACCGGGAGGATGCGATGAATACGCTGGATATTATGCTTTCCGATGAGGCATTGCAGACATACGCGGAAACGAACCGGGTCATTTCGCCGTCGAAAAATGTGGAGGTAGATTGTATCCCGGCGTTAAAGCCGTTAAATGATAAAATTCAGGACAATATCTATGTTCTTGGTTCCAATGCGGGGATGAAGGTGGAGCAGTGGGGAAATACCTGTCTGATTGTTCGGGAACTGTTGAATGGCGCCACGGTTGACGAATGTATGGCATCGTTTGACAGACTGCAGGAGGAGTCGCTGCGCAAATAAAACCGGGACCGGAATGGACATAAAACGGAGCCGTCAGAGCCATGATATAAATTGTGACAAATTGTGAATTATCTCTTGTCAAACAGGCGAAAATATGGTATCATATCATTCGTTGAAGTTGCTTAACGGCTCCGTGGTCAAGCGGTTAAGACATCGCCCTTTCACGGCGGTAACACGGGTTCGATTCCCGTCGGAGTCAGTTAATTCAGAAAACAGCAGGCTGTTGTTACAGACCCGAAAGGGTTTACGGACCTTTAGCTCAGTTGGTTAGAGCAACCGGCTCATAACCGGTCGGTCCTGGGTTCGAGTCCCCGAAGGTCCATTGTCCAGGAAGTGAGAAGTATTTGTTTATAAGGCCCAGTGGCTCAGTTGGTTAGAGCGTCGCCCTGTCACGGCGAAGGTCGTCGGTTCGAGTCCGATCTGGGTCGTTTGTTTTGTGGGATCTTAGCTCAGCTGGGAGAGCATCTGCCTTACAAGCAGAGGGTCATAGGTTCGAGCCCTATAGGTCCCATTTACCTGCAACAGGGTATGCCGGCGTGGCGGAACTGGCAGACGCACAGGACTTAAAATCCTGCGGGACTAATCTCCCGTACCGGTTCGATTCCGGTCGCCGGCATAGAAAAAGACATTAGCGAAATCGTTAATGTCTTTTTTTGTTTTATTATAAAATTTCGCAGATTATTAAAATCTGCGAAAGGTGACGGTTGCTTAATATTGGCTATTTTGCCTGTAAAACAGCCTTTTATACGATTTCAAGTTTAGCATCATATCCCTGTTTTGTCAATAAAGCAGGGTAAAATGGGAAAATAGTTCCAGTTTTCACGTCAAAAAATTCTTTATCCATCTGTATTAGGGGTCAGATCAATGGTCAGTTTTTCGCCTGCTTTTCCTTGTGTTTATCGCATAATTTGAAACTTATCCATTTTTTAATAAGGGTCAGCGTTGGGGTCACAATAGCAAATTTTGCATATCCGCAATAAGCAACCGTCACCTTTCGCAGATTTTAATAATCTGCGAAATTATCTTCAAAGGGAAATCAAAAATGCCGCCAGCTATGGTATGCAAGACCGCTCACCAGTACAGTAAGGAAACGGTATCTGCGGCGGATATGGAAAAGCTCCGTGAGGTCGCGGAGGATTACCGCAGCGTGAAGAATTATGTATATGAGCGTTATGGCGGCATAGCCAGTCTGTCAAAGATTTATCCGGGTTATACAATACAAAACGAAATGACGGCAAGTGGGCTGCGGCAGGAATTGGGGCTGCCTTCGGTCTATTTTTATCTGGCTGTTTTTGATGCGCTGGGAGATATTAAGAGCCAGTGGTCGCGGACAAAGACGAAAGTTTTAAAACTGACAGGGAAAAACGAAAATCTAAACCCGGAAGAAAAGCATTATCTGCGCTTTTTGCTGAAAACAGCGAATGCTTTTGCGGCGGTGCTGAACCGGAAACCGGTTATACTGCCCTCAGAGATCCAGAGCAGGCATGATGAACTGGCCGGACAGGTGGATGCCGGGAAATTACACCGCTATCTGCGGCGTCAGGTGCGCAAATATCATGTGCGTCAACATACCGATCTGGCCTCGGGATTTTCCGTCTCGGAGCGGGCCTATCGTTACGCCGATCATGGAATATACATTTCCACAAAACAGAGCCGGAAACGGGTCTTTGTGACGCTTACCGATAACAATCGCTATACAAGCCAGTTATATATTAAGTTATATCCGGAAGAGGGCAGAATTGAGATTATGGCGCCTCTCAGTGTGGCGGTGCGTACCCATGCGGATTACACGAATCCGGTGGGACTGGCGATGGGGATGTTTGTTATGCTGACGACGGACCGGGGAAACCGCTATGGCGAGGAACTTGGCGCTTATCAGAGCGCGTATGCGGAATGGGTGAGACAGCAGACTGCCAGCTACAGCCGGAACCGGGCGGATAATCCGGGCAGGAAAAAGTATTATGCGAAAAAACGGCGTTATGTGGAGCAGATGCACAGTTATATCAATCGGGAGCTGAATCGTTTTTTTCAGGAGGAAAAGCCGCGGATCATCTATATGGTGAAATTGCCGACGGCACAATCCGGCGGTCATAACCGGGAGATTAATAACAATGTGACGCTGTGGCAGCGGGGATATATCCGTGAACGGCTGACACAGAAGGGCCGGGAACAGGCTGTGGAGATTGTGGAGGTTCTGGGGAAAAACATCAGCCGGGAGTGCAGCCGCTGCGGCGCGCCGGGGAATAAAAAAGACGGTGTTTTTTTCTGTGAATGCTGCGGGTATACGACAGCGGAAAAGACCAATACCGCGGAAAATGTGTTAAAACGCGGCAGGGAAGGAAGAATTATCCGGTGACAGCCGGATTTTCCGAATGCAATGCAGATGGTCATAAGAACAGCCATTTGGATAAATTTCGGCAGTATGCCGGGATTTTACCGGAAAAAGCGGAATGCTGCAAGGACCGGATGGGATGTTCCTGATATAAAAAAGAAAGAACGGCATTAGAAGGCAGAGGAACGGGAAGACCGGGTTCTGCGTATTGGGTATGCCAGGACCTTGTGAACATGTGCGGAAGCCGCGATGTATGGCATAACGGCGGACATGAGGTAGCAGGGAGCGAAGCGGAGTCATCCGCATCATCCGTTTCCGTCAGGAAGGATGACCAATATGCCTTATTAATAAAAAAGAGGCGGCGCTGAAACAGCCGGGAAATGAAAGGGACATAAAGATGAAAAAAGCGCAAAAAAGGCAGGCGGAAGATTTTATCAAACTGCTCAGTCAGGCGCACGATGAAATAAAAAGGCTTTTGGAAAGCCACAGTCATGAGGCGGCGATGGAACTGCTGGGACAGTGTCAGGAGGGAGCCGTAAGTCTGGGAGATCTGATCGAAAAGACAGAGGGAGAGGGATTTCAGACGATTCCTCTGCTGGAGGCATATTGTGAATTGGTCTATCAGATTCACGAAGAAATCGCCGGCGGCGCTGCGGTAAGTCCGAATCAGACCGCCAAACGGCTGCGCAAATCACTGATTCCGATTGAAAACAGTGTCCGAAATGCGATCAAGACGCGGATGGAAGTTGTATTTTTTCCGTATAAGGCGTCGATGTGGGATTCGCTGGAAAGTATCTGGCGTGCTGCGGACGAAGATCCGGACTGTGACGCTTATGTTGTGCCGATACCGTATTATGACCGCAAACCGGACGGCTCGTTTGACACCTGTCATTATGAGGGCGGTCAACTGCCGGCTTATGTGCCGGTGGTGCATTACGATGCCTATCATATGGAAGAAAGAATGCCGGACATTGTCTATATTCACAATCCCTATGATGATGTGAACTATGTGACAAGCGTTCATCCGGTTTATTATTCCGCGCATATTAAAAAATTTACGGATTGCCTGGTATATGTACCTTATTATGCGACGGCGGGTGGGATGAGTGAGGCGCAGGCCATGTGCCCGGCCTATATCCATGCCGATTATATCGTCATTCAGTCCGAAAAGTATAAAAAGTTTTTTGATCCCGGCATACCGGATAAGAAGTTTCTTGTCATGGGTTCGCCCAAGTTTGACAGTGTGATACATAAATGCCAGAATCCGCCGACGCCGCCCGCGGACTGGGTGGAAAAAATGAAAGGGCGGACGGTATATTTTTATAATACAAGCCTTGCGGGAATGCTCGGGAATACGGACGCATTTTTGAATAAGATGCGCTATGTCTTTGATACGTTCCGGGGCCGGGACGACGCCTGCCTGTTGTGGCGGCCGCCTCCGCTGCTGGAATCGACGTTTGATTCCATGCGCAAACCGTTTAAGCCCCGGTTTGAGG
>CATLGN010000163.1 GCA_949935685.1 uncultured Lachnospiraceae bacterium
CTGCCGCGCCGATCTCCTCTCTGCGCACCGCCGACGCCAGCCGCTCCTGATATTCCCGATACTGGGAAAGCGTCTCCCGGTCGCTCTGCATACCGGCCTGCGGCTGCGCCGCCGCTCCGCTTTCCCGTTCCGGCTCCCGGATGAGAGGCGCAGCCGGCGCGGCTGCCGCCCGCAGCGGCACAAACAGGCATAGCAGCGCGGCCAGGAAACCGGCTGCCGCCCGCCTACGCAAACTGCCCCGCAATCTCCCGCAGTCTGTCCGGATACGCCTGACGAAACTGCGAATACGTCATACCCTCTTTTGTGATTTCACGTCCGAGCGTCACGAGAAACTCGGGAATGTTTTCTTCCAGCATATTGGCCAGATCTTCCCCGAACCGCTCCTCTCCAAATGCCGGACTGCCGTTTTCATAAATGGCAAACGAATACTTCGGCCCCTCCGGCGTGGGCTTCTTCCCGCCGCGCAGCCCGAGAGCGCCGATCTGATGCGCCGAACAGGAAGACGGGCAGCCGGAAATATGAATTTGGGGCAGTACACCGTCCGCAAAGCCTTCTTTCTTCACCCGTTCCAGGCAGGCAGCCAGCAGTTCCTGCGACCTGCCGATGCCTACCTGACAGGTGTTCGCGCCGACGCAGGCCACCGACCGCTCAAAAAGCGTCGCCGCACCGTCGTCTGTCAGTTCGAGAACCCGCCGCGCCTCCTCCGCCGTCAGATTGACAATATACATGCCCTGATCGGGCGCAATGCGCACACGCACCGCCGCCCAGTCCCGGATCAGCGCATACAGCCTGTCGAAAAAGCCCGTCGCCGGATTGCCGCCGCACGGATGATACGATACGGCGTACAGGCCATCCTGTTTCTGCGCGATCACACGCGGCGCCTGTATCGTGCCATTCCCCCTTTTCGTAACTTCCCTGACTTCGGCGGCAATGGTCAGGCCGCCAGCCGCCATATTGGCCGCCAGCTTTTCCGCAAATACCCGGCAGATACCCTCGGGGCCAAGTGTATTTTGCAGATAACGGCTCCGCGATGCGCCCCGTTTCTCATATTCACCGTATTCCGTAAACATATCCACCATGGACTTAATATAATACAAAATCTCCGAAGGAGCCGCCTTTTCCGCCACCCTGACTCCCATTTTGGGATTGCTGCCAAGGCCGCCCGCCACATATACGAGAAAGGTGCCGTCCTTCTTTGCCACAAACCCCATATCCCGAAATGTGGCATGTGTGTCATTTGTTACGCCGTTTTCAAAACAGATTTTCAGCTTCCGCGGAAGCTTTACCGTGTGAATCAGCCCGAGCACATAATCCGCGGCTTCCCGCGCATACGGGAGCACATCAAAGCATTCTCCCTGTTCCACGCCCGAAAGCGGGGAACACATAACATTCCGCGGATAGTCGCCGCCTCCGCCTCGCGTGATAATGCCGTGATCAAACGCATCTTCCGCCAGATCACATACCGTTTCCTTTGTCAGATCATGAAACTGCACACTCTGACAGGTTGTCAGATGTACCCGGTCAATCCGGTATGCCGCAATACTGTCCACAATAAACTGCAGTTCCTCCGGCAGGATCTCCCCGCCCGTCAGACGCAGCCGCAGCATACTGCGTTCTCCGCCCCGCTGCGCATAACTGCCGAAACCGCCGGAGAAAGCTTTATACTGCGGCACCGTCAGCTCTCCCGCATAAAATTTCTCTGTCATCTCCCGGAACGCCTGCAGATCGCCCCGAAATTCTTCCACATGATTTTTCGCCATATGATTCCGCTCCTGTTTTCTATCCGTTCCTCACCGCCAGGTATCCGCCATTTCATAAAAATGGTAATACAGACCCTTCTGCTCCATCAGCGCATCGTGGCTGCCTTCCTCCACGATGCCTTCCTGGGTCAGCACCATAATCCTGTCCGAATTGCGGATGCTGGACAGTCTGTGGGCGATCGTCAGCGTCGTCCGCCCCTTTGCCAGCGCATCCAGCGAACGCGCCACCGCATATTCGCTTTCATTGTCCAGTGCGGAAGTCGCCTCATCCAGTATGATCACCGGCGGGTCTTTCAAAAACACCCGGGCAATGCTGATCCGCTGTTTCTGTCCGCCCGAAAGCTTGACGCCCCGTTCGCCCACATACGTATCATATCCATCTTTTAACGCTTTTATAAACGAATCCGCGCCGGCGCGTTTTGCCGCCTCGATCACCGCCTCCCGCGAAGCACCGGGCCTGCCATAGACGATATTTTCATAGACCGTCCCCGAAAAGAGATACACATCCTGCTGCACGACGCCAATGCTGCGGCGCAGACTTTGCAACGTAAAATCGCGGATATTTCTGCCGTCCAGAAAAATATCCCCCTCCGTCACATCATAAAAACGCGGAATCAGATTGCAAAGCGTCGTCTTTCCGCCGCCGGACGGCCCTACGATCGCTACCTTTTCTCCCGCATGAATGGTAAGGTTCAGATTTTGGAACACCTGATTATGATCGTCGGGATAGACAAAGCGCACATTGCGGAACCGGATTTCACCGGCCGGATCAACCAGTTCGACAGCGCCCGGCTCGTCAAAAATCTCGATCTGCGCATCCATAATCTGCAGAAAACGCTCGATTCCCGTCATACCGCGCTGAAACTGTTCCGTAAATTCAATAATCCGCCGAATTGTCGCCAGCAGCGTCGTCACATACAATACATATGCCACCATATCACCCGGCAGTATCCGTCCTGCCATCAGGAAAAAACCGCCGCCGATCATAACCGCCAGATACATCAGCCCGTCAAAAATCCGTGTCGACGTGCTGAAGTATCCCATAATATGATAAGCCGTCTTTTTGATCTCCAGAAACGCCTGATTGTCCACATCAAATTTATGGTTTTCCATCTCCTCATTGGCAAAAGCCTTTACCACCTTCTGGCCGAGCAGGCTGTCTTCGATTCGGGCATTCAGTTCCCCGATCTGACGCCGCTGCTGTGCAAACGCTTTTTTCACACGCCGGTTGATTCTGATACAGACAACGGTCATAAGCGGCACAAAGAAAAATACCGTCACCGTCAGCGCCACGTCGATACGCGCCAAAATCAGAAAAGAAATAATAATCTTTAACCCTGCGATGAAAAACTCTTCCGGGCAGTGATGGGCAAACTCCGTCACATCAAACAGATCATTGGTAATCCGTCCCATGATCTGCCCCACCTTCGTGTTATTAAAATACGTATGGGATAACTGCTGCAGATGGGCATAGGCATCCCGGCGCATATCCGTTTCGATCCTGGCCCCCATGACATGTCCGATATTGGCCATATAGTAATTGGCCACGGCATCTACGATTCGCAGTATAAAATAAAGAAAAGCGGCTCCGAGTATCATACGGGCCGACAGGCGTGTCACATCCGCCAGCGCCGTGTTGGTGATCTGCCGGATCAACAGCGGCAGCACAATCTCACAGACTGTTGTCAGTGCGGCGCACAGCAGATCCAGCAGAAGCGTACGGCGATATGGCCTGAAATAATACAGGAAACGCTTTCCGAGTTCTTTTGTTGTATAGTTTTTTTCTTCCATTATTTCTGACTTTTCAGTCTCTCGATCTCCTTTTGCAGTTCGTTCAGCTTCGCCATGGCCTGATCCAGCTCTTTCTGTTTGTCTCCGTCGCTGCCGCCCGGCTCATGCAGCCGTGCATTCCGCGCCTCCACTTCCTGTGCCCTGGCCGCTTCTTCGATCATTTTGCTTTCCAGGTATCCCGTTACCATAGCAGGCTGTTCGATCGGTTCCCGGTCTTCGAAAAAGCTCGGATCGATCTCCACACGGTAATCTTCCTCACGCAGCACATACTCCCGCTTTCCCTTCCCGGACTTCTTCGTTTTCCGGGGCGCACGGCGCCTTGTCCCGCCGTCCGCGTCATAGCTGTCGTCAGCGCCCGCATACGCTTCCTCGTCGTCACCGGCTTCTTCATAAGCATCATCATCGTCGTACATTTCGCCGCCGTCGTACGTTTCCTCATACATATCTTCGTCATCGTCGTACGCATCCCCGTAGCGGCCGGAATCTTCGTCGTCTTCCGTATCTTCATCCTCCGCGTATTCGTCGTTCCCGTCATATTCCTCATCGTCATACGCTTCGTCATCGTCGTCACCGGCTTCCCGGTCTTTCTTCAGCCCACGGACCGTCAGCAAAAGCATCACAAGAATCACCACGATGGCAGCGCCGATCCCGACCATTTTCATCACAAACGGACTCTGGCGCAAACCGCCGTAACCGCTCTCCGGTTCCCCGGCTTCCGGTTCCAGTTCCTCTATCTCCTCCGGCGCTTCGCCGGCAGCCGCTTCCGTGACAGTCACATAATCATCGGAGACAAAACCGGTCTGGCCGTCAATCACAATCTGATACCAGCCGTTTTCCGCCTGCCCGGTAATCACCACCGCCGCGCCGCCGTCCACCTTTGTGATCACGCCATACGAGGTCCCCGGCCCTGATCTGACATTCAGGGAAGAATCCGAAGTGATCTCTCCCTGCATCTGTTTTTCTGTAATCTGATACGCCTCGTCGGCGGATACGGTTACGCCCCAGAATAAACTGGCCGAAAATACGAACGCTGTCGCTAACGCCCACCCCGCAAATCGGTTTTTCCACCGGATTTTATTTATTTTCATGGTATAATACCTCCGTTTTCTGCTATAGTATATCATTTTATTCCCATTTAAGAAGTATTATTTTGAAAAATTTTATTTTTCTTAAGATTATGCGCTGAAAATTGGCTGCGGGCGGCCGTATCCTGCATCAGCCGACATTTTCTCCCACGGTA
>CATLGN010000164.1 GCA_949935685.1 uncultured Lachnospiraceae bacterium
TCAAAATCTGCTTCCGTCATCTTCATAACCAGATTGTCTTTCGTAATGCCCGCATTGTTGACCAGTATATCGATATGCCCGTACTTGCCGAGCATATCCGTGATCATAGCGCCGCAGGCCTCAAAATCCGCCACAGAACACTGCACCGCTTCCGCGCTGCCGCCCTTTTCCGTAATCTCTGCGACAACCGCATCCGCCTTGTCCTTCGAACCGTTATAGTTGACAATCACCGTTGCGCCGTATCCCGCCAGCGTCAGTGCGATCTGCCGGCCGATGCCTCTGCTCGCCCCTGTCACCAATGCAACCTTTCCTTCCAGCATAATATTTCCTTTCCATTATTCTGCAAACCGGTTATCCCAGTTTTTCCAAATCTTCAACTTTTTCTATGTTAATGGTCTTTACATCCCGATTGATTTTCCTCATAAATCCGGACAGCGTTTTGCCCGGTCCGATTTCGATAAAGGTATCCACGCCATTCGCCAGCATCCGTTCGATTGTCTGCTGCCATCTGACCGAAGAAGACACCTGACTGGTCAGCAAATCCTTCACCTGACTGCGATCGGTCACATAATCTGCCGTCACATTGGCAATATACGGAACGCGGATTTCACCGATCTCCACATCCTCCAGCACCTTTCCGAGCTTTTCACCCGCCCCGGTCAGCATCCGGGAATGGAACGGCCCGCTTACCTTCAGGGGCATGCACCGTTTCGCGCCTGCCGCCTTCAGCTTTTCCGCCGCCGCATTGACAGCCGTTTCCTCGCCCGTAATCACGATCTGTCCCGGACAGTTATAATTGGCGATCGAGACGATCCCTTCTGTCTCCGCGCATACTTTTTCGATCGGTTCCGCATCCAGGCCAAGTATCGCTGTCATGGCGCCGCCTGTCGGCACGGCCTCCTGCATAAAGATGCCTCTCTGTCTTACCACCCGGAATACGTCGTAAGGGCTCATCACGCCGCCGGCTGCGAGCGCGCCATACTCGCCCAGGCTCAGGCCGGCCGTCACATCCGCTTTCACGCCCTTTTCCTCCACGGCTTTTAAAATCGCCACTTCCGTGGCCAGCATGGCAATCTGGGTATACTCCGTAATATTGATTTTATCGTTCTCCACAAAGCATAAACCCGCCACATCCAGTCCGCTTGCCTCGCCTGCCAGCTCAAACATCTCCCGGCAGACCGGAACCGTATCATAAAAATCCTTGCCCATTCCTACATACTGCGCTCCCTGACCCGGGAACATAAATGCTGTCTTACCCATGCTTTTCTCCTTTTTACTTTGAATCTCAAAGTATTGCAATGTGAAATGGGAGGTCTGTTATGACCTCCTATGTATTCCACATATGAATCGTTTCTTATCCGTTTTATCGGTTCAGCAGTTTTTCCGCCTCTGCCATAATCTCCTGAATCATTTCCGCGCAGGTCTGCTCCTTTTTCACAAGTCCTGCAATCTGACCGGCCATCAGCGTACCGTTTACCGTGTCGCCTTCTACGACCGCTTTTCGCAGCGCGCCGAGCGTAAGCTTCTCCAACTCTTCAAAAGGCGCTCCCTCTTTTTCCAGCTTTACATATTCCCGCGTCATATTGTTGCGGATCTGGCGCACCGGATGTCCGTGGCTTGTCCCGGTCACTTCCGAATCGATGTCCTTTGCGCCGATTACTTTTTTCTTATAGTTTTCATGTACAATCGATTCTTTTGCCACGACAAACCGCGTTCCCATCTGTACCGCTTCCGCGCCGAGCATAATGGAGGCCGCAAATCCTCTGCCATCCGCAATGCCGCCTGCCGCGATCACGGGGATTGTCACCGCGTCGACAACCTGCGGAACGAGTGTCATCGTCGTGGCAGAGCCGATATGCCCGCCGGACTCCATCCCTTCCGCTACAACCGCATCCGCGCCGCCCCGCTCCATCATCTTCGCCATTGCCACACTGGCAACGACCGGAATGACTTTCACACCGGCTTCTTTCCACATCGCCATATATTTCCCGGGATTACCTGCGCCGGTCGTCACGACCTTCACGCCTTCCTCCACAATAATACGGGCAATATCGTCCGCCTCCGGGTTCATCAGCATCAGATTGACGCCAAACGGTTTGTCGGTTGCTTCTTTTACTTTCTGAATCTGCTCTCTGATAAATTCAGCCGGAGCGCCGCCGGCGCCGATCAGGCCGAGTCCGCCGGCTTCGGAAACTGCCGAAGCCAGATTGTGCTCTGCCACCCATGCCATACCACCCTGAATAATGGGGTATTTGATTTCCAGTAGCTCCGTTATTCTTGTCTTCATTTATGCTTCTACGCCTTTACTTTTCATATACTCAATGACAGCGCCCACCGTTGTGATCTGCTCCAGATCTTCGGAAGGGATCTCGATGCCATACTCCTCTTCAAACGCCATAACCAACTCGAATAAATCGAGGGAGTCTGCGCCCAGATCGTCTTTAAAGGAAGATTCTTCCGTGATCTCAACGCCGTCCAGATTTAACTGTTCCTGAATGATTTCTTTTACTCTTTCTAACATTGTTTTATCTCCTTTTACCTCTTCATTTATTTACAAAAATAGTTTGACATTCAAAGTATATGTTGCATCCCCATATTTGTCAACTGTTTTTGCCAACTATTTTTGTCTGCTCCTTTTCCATAACCAGATACCGGTAAACGTCCCGTCTGGAGACGCCCCTGTCGGCCGCCACCAGTTTCATCGCTTCCTTTCCGGTAATGCCTTTTTCCTCATAATATTGCATATGCTCGCCAATCGTGGTTTCCTCCCATCGGCCGGCACTCTCTTTCTTTTTCTCCGCCCTGCTTTTCCCTTCCAGCACAAGCACATATTCCCCTCTGGGCGTTTCCCGCTCATACAGGGCAAGCGCGTCTTCCAGCGTCGTGGGCAGTACCGTCTCGAATTTTTTTGTCAGCTCCCGGCACAGCGTAAGCCGCCTGTTCCCAAGCGCATCCCGCAACTGCGTCAGCGTGCGGACCAGCCTGTGCGGCGCCTCATAGAGAATTATCGTACGGCTTTCTTCACACAGTTCCTGCAACACTTCCCGCTTCTCTTTTTTGTCGGACGGCAGAAATCCCTCAAAACAAAACCGCCCGGTCGACAGTCCCGACAGCGTAAGCGCCGTAATACAGGCGCAGGGCCCCGGCAGAGATGTCACCGTAATCTGCCGTTCCTGGCACATCCGAACAAGCGCCTCACCCGGATCGGAGACGGCCGGCGTGCCGGCATCCGTCACCAGCGCGACGGTTCCGCCGTTTTCCATGTATGTGATTAAATATTCTGCTTTTTCGATTTTATTATACTCATGGTAACTCGTCATCGGCGTGGAGATATGAAAGTGATTCAACAGTTTGATACTGTTTCTCGTATCCTCCGCCGCGATCAGATCGGCCTCCCGCAGCGCCTCCACCACCCGCGGCGTCATATCCTGCAGGTTGCCGATCGGCGTTGCGCACAGCATCAGTTTTCCACGCATACTCAATACCCGTATACTTCATAAATTTCCGACGTGTATACGCCGGGTTCCCGATAGACAATCAGCGGCGGCTCCACTGTCATACGGGGATTACCGCCTCTGTCGGCTTCCAGCAGCACCATGTTCGGCTCTTTATCCACAAAGGGATAGACAAGCCGCATCCGCTTCGGCTCCAGCCGGTGCGCCGTCAGCGTACACAACAGTTCCGCCAGCCGAAAGGGTCTGTGCACCAGATAAAATTTCCCGCCCGGCCGCAGCAGTTTTGCCGCCTCCCGCACGACGTCTTCAAACGTACACAATATTTCATGCCGGGCGATGGCTTTTGCCCTGTCATTCCCCGTCAGGCCATGCTGTCCGATCATATACGGCGGGTTGCATGTCACAACATCAAATGTCGATACCCCGAATATCCGGGAAGCCTCTTTGATATCCCCCTCACAGATGTGAATGCGGTCTTCCAGATGATTCAGCGCCACGCTTCTCCTGGCCATATCCACACTCTCGGGCTGTATCTCCAACCCCGTCAGGTGCGCCGCCTGCGTTTTGGCAGACATCAGCAGCGGGATAATACCGTTGCCCGTTCCCAGATCCAGCGTTTTCTCCCCTTCGCCGACCCGGGCAAACCCGGATAAAAGCACCGCATCCATACCGAAGCAGAACCGTTTCGGATTCTGGATTATCCGCAGACCGTTTCTCTGCAGATCGTCTACCCGCTCGCCCGGCCTTACCGCGTCAGTTATCATCTAATTTGGACTTTCCTTCCTGACGCTCCAGCTTTTCCAGCGCCTTCAGTTCATCATCCACTTCCACCTTGTCCCGCTTGTTATGCCGTCTGCGGAACCGAAGCTGTTCCACCTTATATTCATGGATTTCCTTTTCATCGTCCACCGTGACAACCACTTTCACAAGCTGGCGCAATACATTGACCCCGGACACTTCGCCTTTGAGGCCGTCGCAGGTCGTCACATGATCGCCCACATTGGGCAGTTTCCGGTTCAGCTCCTCATACGTCTCTTCCTCATGCTTCAGACAGCACATCAGACGCCCGCAGACACCGGAAATCTTCGTCGGATTCAGGGAAAGATTCTGCTCCTTGGCCATTTTAATGGATACCGGAACAAATTCGGACAAGTGCGCGTGACAGCAAAGGATTCTGCCGCAGATTCCCATGCCGCCGATAATCTTTGTCTCATCCCGGACACCGATCTGACGCAGCTCAATTCTCGTCTTAAATACGGACGCCAGATCCTTTACCAGCTCCCGGAAATCGATCCGCCCGTCGGCCGTAAAGTAAAACAATACTTTGTTGTTG
>CATLGN010000165.1 GCA_949935685.1 uncultured Lachnospiraceae bacterium
AATTATACAACGTAGGCGAAATCGCAGAATTATATTCTACGGCAATGAGGCACAAAACACATCACATGACTTATTTTAATCAGCTCAAAATGTATTTGCAATCACTTGATGATATGGAAAAAATCAATGAAGTTTATTATGGTCAGGAGCTGACCGGCACGTATTTATCCGATTACCACGATATTATGAAACAGGCAGATAAAAATATAGACAGTATGGTTTCCAAATACAGAAAAACGACATAAATAAAAACAGGGACAGTTGTGGTGAACGCCACTTCTGTCCCTGTTCTTTTTACGCTGTTGCATTGTATCTGTGATTTCTGCTTTCTTCTGCCATAAATGGAGTAGATGGGAGTCGAACCCATGTCCAAAAGCCTATTCCCTGTCCTTCTACTATCATAGTCAGTTATTTCCATTCCCTCCGGCATACGAAAGCTGACATCCTTATGCCGTCAGTAGCTTCATGTTACGCCCGTATGCGCAAAGCTTAACACACGTCGTTTCCTGCATGGTCGATGCCTGGTTCCCAAAGTGCAGGTGCTCCGGGTCAGACAGCTGCCCTTAGGCAGCGTAAGCTAAATTATCGTTAGCGTTTATATTTATTTTTGTGATTTGACGCATCACCTGCGGATAGCTTCTCCAGCTGCAAAACCCCTGTCGAAACCTTTACTACCCCTGATTCTGTTGTAAAAGTACCTTTTCTGTTATTATTATAATCAGATTTGCCGCCATGGTCAACCCAAATTTGCATTATGGCGTTTTAATTCTTTTTCCGCCTCCCGGCGCTGATCTTTTTTCGCTATATCCTGCCGCTTATCATACAGTTTTTTTCCTTTGGCAAGTCCGATCTCCACTTTCGCGAGACCGTCTTTAAAATAGACCTGCAGCGGCACAAGGGTATAGCCCTTTTCCGCAATCCGGCTCTCCATCCTGCGAATCTCCTGACGATGCAGCAGCAGCTTTCTGACGCGCAGCGGATCCTTATTGAATATGTTTCCCTTCTCATACGGACTGATATGCATTCCGTATACGAACACTTCCCCCCGCTCAATGCGCACAAACGATTCTTTGACCGAACATTTCCCCATCCGCAGCGATTTCACTTCCGTACCGTGCAGCGCAAGCCCTGCCTCATATTTTTCCTCGATAAAATAATCATGATATGCCTTTTTATTGTTGGCAACCAGCTTCATACTTTCCCTTGCCATCCCCTTATGCCTCCTGTGGAATACAAAAATCAATGGTGCGGTTCCTGCGGTCCGTCTCTTTCACCTGAACAGCCAGCTTTTCGCCCAGCTTATAACGTTTTCCGGTCTTCTCGCCCACCATTTCATAATTTTCCTCATCGTAATAAAAGAAATCGCCCGGCAGGTCGGCCGCCCGTATCATACCCTCCACGGTATTTTCCAGTTCCACATATACGCCCCATCCCGTAACGCCGGAAATCACGCCTTCGAAAACTTCCCCGATATGATTCTCCATAAACTGTACCTTTTTCAGCTTTTCGGTCTCCCGCTCCGCTTCATCGGCACGACGTTCCATCTGTGAGGAATGCTTTGCCACCTCCGGCAAAATCCCCTCATAATGGCCAATCCGTCCCTGCTCCAGCCTGCCCCGCAACTGGTCTTTGATAATGCGGTGAATCTGCAAATCCGGATACCGTCTGATCGGAGACGTAAAGTGACAGTAAAAAGAACTTGCCAGCCCAAAATGTCCCGTGTTTTCCGTCGTATACCGGGCCTGTTTCATGCTCCGCAGCGTCAGCCGGCTGATCAGCGCCTCCTGCGGCGTACCGTCGATCTTACCCAGAAGCTTTTGCAGCTCCTTCGGATGAATATCATTTCCCGACAGCTTCAGGGAATAACCGAAATTCCGTATAAAGGCCGCCAATGTGCGAATCTTTTCCGGATCCGGATTGTCGTGTGTCCTGTATAAAAACGGCATCTCCTGCCAGTGGAAATGCTGCGCCACCGTCTCATTGGCGAGCAGCATAAAATCCTCGATCAGCTTTGTCGCCGTATTGCGCTCGTACGGCCGGATCTCCAACGGATCGCCGGACGGCGACAGAATAATCTTCGTCTCGGGAAAGTCAAAATCAATGGAACCGCGCTGCTTTCTCTTTTTTCGCAGTATGGACGCAAGCTGCGCCATCCGTTCAAACATCGGAACCAATTCCCGATATTCCGCCGTCAGCGCCTCGTCTTTTTCTTCCAATATCCCTCTGACATCGGTATAGGACATCCGCCGGTTGACATGGATGACCGTCTCCGCAATTTTATAGTCCAGCATCTGCCCGCTCTGGTCGAGCTTCATCATACAGCTCAGCGCCAGACGGTCTTCCCCCGCGTTCAGAGAGCAGATCCCGTTGGAGAGCGCATGGGGCAGCATCGGGATAACCCGGTCGACCAGATATACGCTTGTGCCTCGTTTCTTCGCCTCCCGGTCCAGCGCGGAATTTTCCTGTACATAGTTGGAAACGTCCGCGATGTGCACGCCCAGACAGTAGACATCCCCTTCCATCGACAGACTGACCGCATCGTCCAGATCTTTCGCATCCTCGCCGTCGATCGTCACCATATCCACATCCCGCAGATCCAGCCTGCCCGCCATATCGGCGTCCGTCACCGGTTTGCTGACCCGCTCTGCCTGACGCAGCGTCTGCTCCGGGAACGCCAGCGGCAGATCATATCCTTTGACCACGGACAGAATATCGACGCCGGGATCGTTCACATGTCCGAGAATCTCCGTAATCCGTCCCTCCGGTTTTTTCTCCGCTCCGCCGTAATCCGTGATCTCCACCACAACCTTATGCCCGTTTACCGCTCCTTTGGAACGTTCCTGTGGCACAAAAATATCCGCCGTAATCCGCGTGTCGTCCGGCAGAACAAACCCAAAGGTATTGCTTTTTTGATAGGTTCCGACGATCTGGCTCCGGCTTCGCTCCAGCACCCGCACGATCTCCGCCTCCTGCCTCCTGCCGCGCTTTCCCGGCAGCAGCGCCGCCTGTACCGTATCGCCGGGAAAGGCCCCGTTTACAAAGGATTCGGGAATAAACAGATCTTCTTCCCGTCCCTCTGCCTCCACAAACCCGAATCCCCTTGGATTCCCGATAAAAATACCCGTAACATACTGTGCCTCCGGCTTCCGGTACCGTCCCCGTTTTGTGATCTCCAGCTTTCCTTCCGACAGCAGTTCTTCCAAAACTTCCCGCAGCGCCTCCCGGTCTTCTTTCGCCGTCTGCAGAAAAACCGCCAACTCCTTCTCCTTCATCGGAACATAGTGCGGGTCCTCCACCAGTTCGCAAATTATCTTTTTTCGTGTTTCCTTCCTGTCGTTATGCATTCAAAACCTCTTTAATTTCCCCTCCGCGAGCGGATTGCGAAGCAATCTTTTCCGCTCCGCGAGCTGCGCATTTTATTTTTTTATCCTTCTGAAAACCGAAATGGTTTCCGGCAGGATTATGGAAAAGCGCATTTTGCGCTTTTCCGCGCGCGAGCGGATTGCGAAGCAATTTTTTCCCCTCCGCGAGCTGCGCATTTTATTTTTTATCCTGCCGGAAAGCCGAAAGGGTTTCCGGCAGGATAAAAAAACACTCTTTTGCAAGAGTGTTTTTCAGTCCTAAATAAACCGTGTGTTCAAAACCGCCGCCAGTACGAAGAACAATACCGCCAAAACCTTTGTCAGTTTTACCAGCGTCCCTTCCATGGAGCGTCCTTTATTCCTGCCCCAATACGTCTCTGCCGCCCCGCTGATGGCTCCAAGCCCTGCGGATTTCCCTTCCTGCATCAATACAAGTACTGCCAATATAAGCGATACAATAATAAAAACAACTAAAAGAATGGTTCTTGCCACGCTCATTCTTGCACCTCCTAATATGAAACAAACACTATGTTACCACAAAAAGGCAGGAATGACAAGTGGTTTTTGGAAAACAACCACGACAAACGCATGGAGGAACTGTAAACATTCCATGGACTGAAATGGACAAAAGCGGAAAAACCCTGCAATGCAATATTTTTCCGGCAGAAGCGTACCGTCCGGGAAAGGCCGACCTGCGCCCGGACGGCGCATAGAGGCCGTTTGCACGCCTGCCTGTATCCGCTGCCGCAACGCTTAGAACCGCTTATGCCCGCAGCCCGGTGCATCACCGGAACGGTACGCCTCTGCCGGAATGCCATAATCCTGTCACGGCTTTTCCGTTTCTGTCCTTCAAACACACCATGTTTACCGTTTATCTATTCATGCGTTTGTCGTGGGAAAACTCCGCTTCCGCTAATCCTGTGTCTTTTGAAACGGTCCCGTATACCGTGCATCCACTCCGATTTCGTCCTCAATGCGCAGGAGCTGATTGTATTTCGCCACGCGGTCGCTGCGGCACGGTGCGCCGGTTTTGATCTGCCCCGCATTAACGGCAACGGCCAGATCGGCGATAAAAGTATCCGATGTCTCGCCGGAGCGATGGGAAATCACGGAGCGGTATGCATTTTTATGCGCCATTTCAATGGCTTCCATCGCTTCCGACACGGTGCCGATCTGGTTGACTTTGACGAGAATCGCATTGGCAACGCCCAGTTTGATGCCGGCTTCCAGTCGCTTCGTGTTGGTCACAAACAAATCGTCTCCGACAAGCTGTACCTTTTTTCCGATGCGTTTTGTCATTTCCTGCCAGCCGTCCCAGTCGTCTTCAGCCAGACCGTCCTCAATGGAAGCAATGGGGAATTTTTCGATCAGCTCCTCATAATAAGAGATCATCTCCTGGGTATCCCGCACGACCTCACTG
>CATLGN010000166.1 GCA_949935685.1 uncultured Lachnospiraceae bacterium
CGACATCAATGCGCTGAACCCCATCGGCACGGCGGGATTGAACAGCCGTTTGAGCACCGTGTAAATGCCGTACAAAAATCCGCTCGCCGCGCACAGAACGCCCACCATCGTCGCAAAGCGCAGCGGCTGGATGGAAAATGCCGTAAACCCGTTAAACCACAAGCCGAGCAGCGATTTCATCGTGTAGCCGGAATGCCCCACTTCCCGCTGTCTGTGCCGGACGTCCACGTTGCCGATATTTTTTGTTGTCCGCAGCACAAGACCGATCACATAAGGATATGAATTTTCATACCGCACTACTTCGTCGATGACAAAACGCCTTGCGGCAAAGTAGCTCGATATGTAAAGCTCCTTTGGTTTGCCAAGCATAAAACGGGTCATAATCTCATTGACCCTGCTGCCGAAATTGCGGAACGCGGAATGCTGTTTGTTCAGATATTTGGCATACACCACATCCCGGCCCGACGCGATCTCCGCCAGAAACTTCCGGGCATCCGCCGCAGGCGTCTGTCCGTCGTCATCCAGACAGATGACAATATCGCCCGTCACATGGCGAAATCCTGCCATCAGCGCCGCATGCTGTCCGAAATTTTTTGCCAGCGAAACACCGACAATATTGTCATATTTATCACAAAGCGCCCGGATTACCTGCAGCGTCCCGTCGGGAGAGCAGTCATTGACCAGAACGATCTCATACGAATACCCCTCCAGCCCCTCCATCGTCTCTCTGATTTCACCGATCACCCCCGGCAGCGTGAGCTCCGAGCGATAGCAGGGAATCACAAAACTGACTTTATCCATGATAACCCTCCTGCGGATTGATAATGCGCATCAAAATCAGATCTTTATATTCACCGCGGATGCATACTTCGTCTTTCAGGTAGGCCTCCTGCATAAAGCCGCATTTCTCGTACGATTTCCTTGCAATCGCATTATCCGCAAGCACCCGCAGAAACACTTTATGCAGATAAAGCTTCTCAAAGCCGTAGCGCACGATCAGACGAATACACTCCGAGCCGATTCCCTTTCCCATCTGGGACTGCTCGCCGATAAAAATGCCAAACTCGGCGCGCCGGTGCGTCCGGTCGATGTCACGCAGATAAACGCTGCCCACATCCATCCCCGCATCGTTGCTGTGGATGATAAACTGTTCCACCAGGCCGGTTCCCACCTTATCGCGCAGCCACTGCCGGTGGCTCTCCGGCGTAAACAATGTCTGGTATATAAAATTTCTCCTTACATGGTCACTGTTGCGCCAGCGAACGATATTGTCCGTATCCTCGTCCCGGATCGGCCGCAGTGTCACATGTTCTCCTCTGATCATTTCCTGATTCACAATCATTCTTCCCCGTCTGCTTTCTCAATCTGCCGCATTGCTCCCGCACCGGTATACGGCAAAACAGCCGCAGCGGTCTTCTTCCTGCAGCGTGATCTCCACGCCCCGCTCCCGATACCAGTCTTTCAGAAATTCCGGGCTTCTCTCCTCGCTGCGGGCATCGGTCACAAACAGCGCCTGCCCTGTGCGCAGAGCGCTCTCCGCATCCGTCAGTCCCGCTGCGCGGCGCTTTTGCATCGCCGCCGGACTTTTCACACACCAGCCGCCCAGCAGATCGAAATTTCGATACGCCGGCGCGGTATCCGCAAACAGTTTTTCCGAATACGCCACACTGGAGTATACATCCACGAAATAAAACGATGACGGCCGCTCCGCGCAGTACGCTTTCCACGTCTGCCACTGTATATTCCGCGCCTCTCTGTCCTGATATTGACGCCAGACTGTCTGTCCCTGCACAGCCGCCACACAGACAAGCAGCGCGGCATACAGGAACAGTATAGCCGATTTTTCAAATTTTTTCCACTCTAACGGTTCCCGGAACAGCCAGAGCAGTAAAATTCCCTCCATCAGATAAAGCGGATGGGTAATCCGCTCGGGCACGCGCCCGCGATACAGCAAAAACAGCCACAGACCGGTCCGCACAAAGAGCAGCAGCGCCAGCTTCTCCAAAAGCGCCCTGTTTTTTCCGCGCAGGGCGGCTCTGATCAGAAAAAACCATGCCAGACAGAGCAGCAGGTCAAAAAACAGTTCCTGCCCGTGGGCAAACCGGTATCCGTACGCATATACGCTCTCATACAGACGCCGCGCCGGACTCTGCCCCTGATGCGCCGCCCCGTAACCGGCAATCTGTTCCATCATCTCCGTATCGATTTCCGCATCGAGATCAAAATTATAATTTTGCAGCAAGGTATACCGGGCAGGCGAAACATCGACAGATTCATAAAATTCCCGGTTCTGCGCATAGTCCGGAATGCCGTAAAAATCATAGACCGCGGTACGCGCGTCAAAAAACTGCCGGAAATCCTTCCATGCGGCGCTGCCGTAAGCCACGCCGTCCGCCGCCAGTCCCGCGCCCAGCAAAGCCAAAACCGCGGCGGCGAGACAGAGATAGCTGCGCAGAATCCCGCGCCCCGCCTCTTTATGACGCCCCCGGTATTCCATGAGACGCCAGCAGACCGCCAGCGCCAGAAAAGGGCCGAGCAGCAGGAACATCTCCGTGCGCAGATAAAAGGACAGGGCGCACAGCGCGGCGGTAACACAATGATACTTCCGAAATTCCCTGCCGTCGCCGTCCGGCCCGGTCAGCAGCCGTGCCAGAGCCGCCGCTGCCAGCAGCCCCGCCGTCACCGTATACTGGATAAAAACAAATTCATATAGAAACAGCGCCAGCCCACCGGCCGTGAGCAGCAGAAACACCGCCGGCCGTTTCTCCGGCTTCCCCGCAACCGACCCGACCGCATACACAATCGCCCACAACGCGAAAAACTGGCAAAAACACAGAAAGCAGCCGTACCAGGGCACGGCGGGCAAAAGCCTGTAAAGCATACTGACCGCCCATCCGAGCGGATACAACATCTGGATATTGCGTCCCTCGGGGATTCCCGTGTAGGTCCCCGACAAAATATCCTTCATGGCAGTATCGTCGTTCAGATCGTAGTAAAAGTCAAAAAATACGCTCAGAAACAGCCAGGCTCCCGTGACAATCAAAACGGCAAGCCCCATCTCTCTCCATTTTTGCCTGTCATGCGCCGCGGCAGATCTCATACGTGATAAAACTCCTTTACTTTTCCCGTAATATAGGAAACTTCCTCCGATGTCAGTTTATAAAACATAGGCAGACGGGCCAGACGCTCGCTCTCTGCGGTCGTATACCGGTCTTCCCCGTGAAACCGCCCGAACCTGCGGCCGGCCGGCGCCGTATGCAGCGGAATGTAGTGAAATACGGCCAAAATCCCGTTTTCTTTTAAAAACGCCAGCAATGCGCTGCGTTCTTCCAGATCTTTTGTTTTGATATAAAACATATGGGCATTGTGCACACAGCCCGCCGGCACGGCCGGCAGTTGCAGCAGCCCTTTTTCCTGTAATGGCTGCAGCTGCGCATAATACTGATCCCACAGCGCCAGCCGATGCGCGTTGATCGCATCCGCCATCTCAAGCTGCGCCCACAGATAAGCCGCGTTCATATCGCTCGGCAGGTAAGAGGAGCCGAAATTCACCCATGTGTATTTGTCAATCTGTCCCCGGAAAAATTTACTGCGGTTTGTGCCTTTTTCCCGGAATATCTCCGCCTCTTCCACATATTTCTGATCGCGAATCAGCAGCGCGCCGCCCTCGCCCATACTGTAATTTTTCGTTTCATGAAAACTGTATGCGCCAAAATCGCCGATTGCGCCGAGCGGTTTTCCCTTGTACGTCGCCATAATCCCCTGTGCCGCGTCTTCGATCACAAACAGGTTATGACGCCGCGCGATTTCCATAATCGTGTCCATCTCACAGGCCACGCCCGCATAATGCACCGGCGCGATCGCCCGCGTCTTTTCCGTTATCGCCGCTTCGATCAGCGTTTCGTCAATATTCATCGTATCCGGCCGGATGTCCACAAAAACCGGAACCGCGCCCCGCAGCACAAAGGCGTTCGCCGTGGACACAAACGTATAGGACGGCATAATCACCTCATCCCCCGGCCGGATGTCAGCCAGCAGAGCCGCCAGCTCCGTGGCATGCGTACAGGAGGTCGTCAGCAGACACTTTCCCGTGCCGGTCCGCTGCTCGATCCATTGATTGCACTTTTTCGTAAATTCACCGTCCCCGCATATTTTCTGCTTTGCGACTGCCTGACTGATATATTCCGCTTCCTTCCCCGTATAGGGCGGTACGTTAAATACGATCATTTTGCTCCTCCTTTGCCGCCGTCAGTGATACAAGATCACCGTTTCATTTTCATAGATGCGCGCATAGCCGTACCGATCCATAAAGTCCTGTAAAAGCGCCGCCTTTTCATCCTCCGGCGTATATGCTTTTCCCACAATAACGACAGGACGCGCTTGTTCCATATTTTGTTCCACTTCCGCAAAATCCCGATCCCAGAACGCACGGTTGTAAGACTCCAGATTCGCCCATGTGCTCGTTATGGCCGACGGCGTATCCAGTATATAAGAAAGTCCCGGTATATCGCCGTATAAAATCACCGGTGTATTCTGCAGTCCCGCCTCCTGCCAGAATCCCGTAATGCCTTCCAGCGCGGCCGCATTGGACTTAGTCGTATACATACCCTTTAGTATACCATTATTTTCCACTTTTGTATCCCTTTTTTCTGCAAAGCTTCCGTCGCGGAACACAAAAACCGTTCCAAAGCCCACACTCTGCACCGCCAGCACAAACAGACAGCAGGCA